>JAGGUU010000103.1 GCA_021158305.1 Candidatus Bathyarchaeota archaeon | reverse complement strand
GAAACACCTCCTGACTAGTCTCAGGAATTCCTCATGAAGATATCCTTGAAATACCTTAACTAGAAAGTTTCCTTCACGCCTTAAAACCTCAAGGGCTATTTCAAGCGATCTCTCCGCAAGTCCTATTTGACGGGCATGATCAACCTCCCACACCCCAGAGACTCTTGGAGAAACATCCGAAAGAACAACATCGGCGGGCCGAGGTAGAATAGCCTTTATTCTTCCTATAATTTCAGAGTCTCTAATATCCCCCACTATGGTGAAGACATTATTGAAGCCTAAAGGTTTAATCCTCCTAACGTCAACTCCAAGCACAAATCCTGACTCACCGACAATCTTTCTTGATACTTGAAGCCACCCTCCCGGAGCGGCTCCCAAATCTACTACAACGTCTCCAGCTTTAATAAAATCATATTTCTTAACGATTTCTAGCAGCTTAAAATATGCGCGGGAACGCAGATCTTCTTTCTTAGCTCTTCTATAGTAATAGTCCCGCTTACGTCTCTTAACCCACTCTTTAGACAATCATTCGCCACCCGACGGGTCATCTTTAGCAGCCGACTCGAGTATCCACCTGGTTAAACGCTCGCATTCATTTGGGTTTATCTTTCCACCTGGACCACAACGATCGCTATCTTCACATGTGAGACACGGACATGTAATGATAGAGTCTATTGAGACTGGTTGCTTCTTAGAATAAAGCCTGTAGGTCCATCTGCCATTGTATAATTCGCGCTCTCGACGGATGAGCCCTCTCTTCTCCAGATTTATTGAAATTCGTGAACCCTCCCGACTCGTAGCGTTCATTCTACGCCATAACTCTGACTGAAGAATCCCTTTTTCTCCCTCATTCATTATTATGCGTAGTGCTTTCTGTTCCATACTGTTCTGTTTACGCATCAGACTTTCCTCGGGTGACCAAATAATTATATGCTCAAAACTAAATAAAAAAGGTATGGTAATTTAAGGAAATCTAATCTTCTCGACTTGAATCTTTATTAGCCTGATTCTTTTTTGATTAAGGATGAACAATGGTAACTTTAGACAAATCAATTTAATTATTAACCATACTTACTAGATGATAGAAGCATCATGAGGAACCAAGAAGGATATTGTCTTGGAATAGAGAGTACCGCTGATGATTTCGGCGTCGGTATAGTTTCATTTAAGGGAGAAATCTTAGCTAACGTTAATGATACATATAGACCAGAAAAGGGAGGCATACACCCTAGAGAGGCAGCCAGACATCATGCAAGAGTAGCTGAAAGGGTTATTATGGAGGCTTTACGTAGATCCGGATTAAAGCCCAAAGAATTAAGCGCGATCGCCTTCTCTCAAGGACCAGGATTGGGTCCCTGCTTAAGAACAGGGGCAACAGCGGCTCGTGCCTTAGCATCATACCTGGATATCCCTTTGATAGGAGTTAATCACTGTGTAGCACATATTGAGATTGGAAAACTCATCAGCGGAGCTAGAGACCCCGTTACCTTATATGTTTCTGGCGGTAACACCATAGTCGCTGCTTTTGAGGCGGGGAGATATCGTATCTTCGGCGAAACACTTGATATTGCTGTTGGAAACTGCATAGATGTATTCGCCAGAGAAGCTGGCCTGGGATTAGGAGAGAGGCAGCCGCTTGGCAGAGTAGTTGAAGAGAAAGCTGCAAAAGGTGAGAACTTCATTCCGTTGCCATATACTGTTAAAGGAATGGATCTCTCGTTCAGCGGAATACTTACAGCCACGATCTCTCTCCTTAAAAGCGGGAAGTACCAAATTGAGGATATATGTTTCAGTTTTCAGGAGACCATCTTTTCTATGCTAACTGAAGTTACTGAGAGAGCATTAGCTCACACTGAAAAGAAAGAGGTTCTCCTAACAGGCGGAGTAGGCTCGAATAACAGGCTTAAAGAGATGCTCAAAATTATGGCTGAAGAACACGATGCGACATTCTACAGCGTGCCTAAAGAGTACGCTTTGGATAATGGCGCGATGATCGCATGGGTTGGAGTTTTAAGTTATAAATATGGCCTAACAATCCCCATCAATGAGAGCTTCGTAAAGTTGAAGTGGCGTCTCGATGATGTAGAAATTCCATGGGTTGAGGAAAACTATGCTGATTAGAAAAGGAGCTGAAGCAAGCTTATATTTAGAGACATGGCATGGAAGAAAAGTTATTCTTAAGAAAAGATTAGAGAAGAAATATAGAATCCCGGAGCTTGACCTCACTGTTCGCATCCAGAGAACCAAACATGAACCTCTAATAATTCATAAAGCTAAAAAAGCTGGCGTTCCCACCCCAATAATTTACATGATCGATATAGCCTCGTCAACTATAGTTATGGAGTTTGTTGAAGGAAATAGACTGAAGGAAATACTTGATAAACTATCACATGAAGAGCGAAGAAATCTCTGCAAGCGTATAGGCGTCCTCGTGGGGAAGCTTCACAAATCTGGAATAATACATGGCGATCTCACGACATCTAACATGATATTAACTCCGGAGGGAAAAATAGTCTTCATAGATTTTGGCTTAAGCGAGCAGAGCTTTGAGACAGAAAGTCGCGGGGTAGATCTTCACCTCATGAAAAGGGCGTTGCTAAGCACGCATTTCACAAATGCAGAAGAATGCTTTAACTCGATCATTGAGGGTTATAGAGAAGTTATGGGAGGAAAAACGGAAGAAGTCTTAAACAAGATTGAGGAGATAGAGAAAAGAGGCAGATATATCTCTGAAAGATGATTATAGGCAATCATATTAAAAGGGAGACGAGACAGTTGGCTGATAAAACGTTTCCTCTGGGAAGACTGATCTACTTCGTTACAAACAATGTTCATAAATTTAATGAAGCGAGACTTGTACTTGCCAAATACAATATAGCGGTCGCTATGCTACGTGCAAAAATGCCCGAGATACAAGATGACAACATAGAAAATATCGCTAAGATAGGCGCCATAGAAGCTTCAAGAAAAACACATCTACCTGTAATCGTTGAGGATGCAGGATTGTTCATAGACGCCCTTAACGGTTTTCCCGGTCCCTACTCTAGCTATGTTTACCGAACTTTAGGAAAAGAAGGCATACTTCGACTGCTTGAAGGGTATGAGAACCGCAGAGCAAGATTTAAATCAGCAGTAGCCTTTCACGGTCCAGGCATGGAAACAAAATGTTTCTTGGGAGTTGTCAAAGGAAAGATATCTAAGACAATCAGGGGAGAATCTGGATTTGGATTCGACCCTATCTTTGAACCTGATGAGTTTCCAGGGAGAACGTTCGGCGAATTATCAGTAGAAGAGAAAAATAGGGTTTCTCACAGGTCACGTGCACTTCGTAGCTTTGCAGAATGGTATTTAAAGATGAAAAACTAGTCTTTAAACAAAACTTTAAATATGATTATCATCGTTTTAGAGAATCTAGTGGAGGATGTAGGGTGCCAAAGAAAGAAAAGGGAAAGTCTCACTCCACTCGGCCCGTAACTCGTAGAAAGCCGAGCTGGTGCAAATACACACCTGAAGAAGTCGAAGCTTTAGTTGTTAAACTTGCTAAGGAAGGAAATTTTCCAAGCAAAATCGGAGTTATTCTTCGTGATCAATACGGCATTCCATTAGTAAAGCCGATAGTTGGAAAGAGCATAACAGAAATTTTGAAGGAAAACGGCCTCGCGCCTTCCATTCCTGAAGATCTTGAAATGCTCCTTAGAAAAGCCTCCAGACTCCATGCACACCTTGAAAAGCATAGAGGAGATAAGCATAATAAGAGAGCTCTTCAAATAATTGAGTCTAAGATCCATAGGCTTTCGAGATATTATAAACGTAAAGGTGTACTTCCTAAGGATTGGAAATATACACCAACCGTTCTTGCCATTAGATGATCTCGGGATCTCCACATGATAAACTATGAGAGACGTGTTCAGAACCTAGTAGAAGAAGCTCGTAAGGCTGCAAAAGTAATTCTTGAGTATGTCGAAGAGGGAAATCGCATCTCCGTTTTTTCTCATATGGATGCCGATGGTATATCAGCCGCAGGAATTATGGGCATAACGCTATCAAGAATCGAGGCTAGATTCCGGATTAGAATAGAAAGATGGTTTGATGAGAAGATAGCCAGCGAAATCGCCGCAGAGAAAGACTCTTTACCTATTCTAACGGATATGGGAAGCGGATACATCGATATTCTAAACGAAGCCTTAAAGGGAAGAGACCTAGTTATACTTGACCATCATCAGCCAATCGGGAAGCATGAAGAAACGTTTGTTCACGTTAACCCAGAGATCTTTGGAATCGACGGTGCAAGAGACATAAGCGGCGCGGGAGTAACATACTTGATGTCTAGGGAAATTTCTGAGAAAAACAAAGATCTAGCGTATCTGGCGGTGATAGGGGCTCTGGGGGATATGCAAGATAAGAATGAAGGACGATCTTTAGGCGGAGTTAATGAAATAATAGTTAAGGATGCTATTGAATCAGGATGTCTGAAAGTTGAAACTGACCTTCTCTTTTTTGGGAGGGAAACACGACCAATACATAAGGCCTTAGCTTATACTACCACTCCATTCATACCAGGCTTAAGCGGAGAAGAAGACAAATGCCTAACACTCCTTACGGAGCTAGGAATAAAGATCAAAGAGAAAGATCGATGGCGTGCGTTAAGAGACCTTTCACAAGAAGAGAAGCGCAAAATATTTTCCGGAATATCTGATCACCTTGCATCACATGGGTATAAACTTGATATCGCGAAGAAACTCATCGGAGCAGTATATGTGCTCATAAATGAAGAACGATGGACTCCCCTAAGAGATGCGAGAGAATTTGCCTTACTTTTGAATGCCACTGGAAGAACGGATAAGCCAGGCTTGGGGGTAGCCATATGCATGGGTGACCGCGGCAGATGCTTAGAGGAAGCTAACGAAACTCTTGAAGAATATCGTAAAACCATAATTGAGAAACTGAGATGGCTTGATGAACATAAGGATCGCCTTGAAGAGATGAGCGGCATATACGTTCTTCATGGCGGACAAACAATAAATGAGAAGATGATAAGTGCGATTTCAACCATTCTCTCAACAAGCATGCCTAATGTTGAGAAACCTATAATTGCGTACTCCATTGTTCCGGAGGAAAAACTCATCAAAGTTTCAGCCCGCGCAACTGACTCTTTAACACGTAAAGGAATTAACCTAGGTGAGATAATGCGCATATCCGCTGAGAAGTTTTCCGGGAAGGGAGGGGGACATGACGTAGCTGCGGGAGCTCAGATTCCTCTAAACGAAAAAGAACATTTTTTAAGATTCGTTGATAATCTCGTAACGAGGAAGCTGAAGGAGAATGAAGATAAAAGCTGAAATATCATTAATGTATGAAGATGAGAAAAAGAGAAAAGCGATATTGATGGCGATATCACCGGATAACGTAGAAACTCCCAAAAACTTAGATGTAAAGAGCTTTATTGAAAAAAATAAGGTAACTACTTTGATAATGTATAATGGAGAAAATCTTTTAACACTGCAGTCTACGATAGACGATCTTTTAAGCTGCATCTCGATAGCGGAAAAGACAATTTCAGCCTTAAAAACCAAAAATTAGAGAACTTATAAAAGATGAACAAAAAGATTTTTTAGGCTCGTTTATTAAGTCTTGAGAGAGAATATTGAATATTAAATTAGAGCGAGGTGGATTGAATTGTCAGTATTCGCTGTTCCCGGGGCCTACGATCGGGCGATCACAGTATTCTCTCCTGACGGCAGACTATTTCAGGTAGAATATGCTCTTGAAACTGTTTATAGAGGGCCGACTATAATAGGGATTACTTGTCCAGAAGGAGTTGTTATAGGAGCTGAGGAGAAAATTGAGTCTAAACTTCAGGATCCAAATTTCAGCCAGAAAATTTACGAGGTTGATACTCATCTTGGAGCAGCCGTTGTCGGCATAAGCTCGGATGCTCGTATATTAATAGATGAGTCAAGGATTTTCTGTCAGAGTAACCGTTTGATGTACGATGAGCCGGTAGACGTTGAAGTGGTAACGAAAAGAATAGGAGACATCATGCAACTCTATACTCAGCATGCTGGAGTTAGACCTTTTGGAGTCTCTTTAATCTTCGGCGGAGTTGACAGAACAGGCCCAAGAATATTCACTACAGATCCGAGCGGATCCTATAAGTCTTATAAGGCTGTAGCTATAGGTATCGGAAGAGAAACCGCTGAGAAAATACTCGAGGAAGAATATAGAGAGGATCTTACATTAGAAGAAGCAATTAAACTTGCAGCTAAATGTCTCTTGAAAGCTGCTCAATCCAGAGATGAGAAAACCGTGATAAAGCTGGCCGTTGTGCCAACATCTACAAAGAGATTCAGAATGCTCTCTAAAGAAGAAACTGAAAAATACTTGGCTGAAGTACAGGCAGTGGGGAAGTGATGAGCAAAAAATATACGGTAGCAAGGATAAGCATTAAAGGAAAAAATTTTGAAATACTTGTAAATCCCGATTCAGCTCTTGCCTATCGCGAAGGAAAATCTATTCCTCTTTCGGAGGTTTTAGTTGCCGAAACGGTCTTCAGTGACGCCAATAAAGGCTTAAAGGTATCTGAGAGTGAGTTAAAAACGGCCTTTGGGACAACCGATGTTCAGAGAATATCTGACATCATTCTGAAACGTGGATTCTTGCAAATAACTGCGGAGCAGAGGCGAAGAATGATTGAGGAAAAGAAACGACAAATAATTGCAATAATTGCAAAGCAATGTGTTGATCCGAGAACGAAGCTTCCACATCCACCAATGCGAATCCAGCAAGCACTCGAGCAAGTACACTTCTCAGTCGATCCATTCAAGGATGCCGAGGAACAGGCCAGCGAGGCCATCGCTCTCATACGCTCAGTTCTGCCGATAAGTACTGAGAAAGTCACCGTATCTGTGAAGATCCCCTCGCGATACGTTGGCAAAGCATACGGAACAATCAAATCTTTTGGAAAAATCAAAAACGAGTCGTGGGGAAGTGACGGATCATTAACAGCCGTCATTGAGATGCCTGCTGGACTTTACGGTCCATTTCTTGAAAAGCTTGGGAAAATAACACATGGAAGTGTCGAATCTGAGGTTCTAAAATAAAACAGATGTAAAAGAGGATTTTAAAATTGTCGGTCTTTTATGAGAATAGGGATATTGTAACCCCGGGAGATCTGCTTGCAGAGGGAGAATTTGAGGCTGGACGCAACACTTATAAGATAGACTCTAAGATTTACGCATGCAAGCTAGGGCTCGTAGAATACAAAGGAAAAACCGTTCAAGTAGTCGCATTGAATACATTCTACGTTCCATCCGTTGGAGATATAGTCATAGGCAAGATAATCGAGATTAATCTCCACGGGTGGATCGTCGATATAAACTCTCCATACCTAGCAATGCTGAGGCCTACAGAGGCACTTAATAAGTCATACAAGCCACAGAAAGATGAACTTTCAGGATTCCTAGACGTGGGAGATCTCATACAAGCAAAAATAATAGCTTATGATAGAACCCGTAACCCGCTTCTCACAATTAAGGAACCCGGCTTGGGCAAGATCACTCGTGGACAAATCGTGAAAGTCTCGCCAGCGAAGATACCTAGAATTATAGGTCGTAAAGGCTCCATGATAAACATGCTTAAAAGGGAAACTCGATGCAACATAGTAGTCGGGCAGAATGGCCTAATACATATATGCGGTCGCAATTCTGAAGATGAAAGAATCGCTGTTTTAGCTATAAAGAAGATCGAGCTTGAGGCTCACACATCCGGGTTAACGGATCGCATTACTGAGATGATACGTAAAGAAAGGAGGAGTGAATAATATGACAGAAAAAATAAGATTAGTTGATGATAATGGAATAAGAACGGATGGTAGAAAACTAGATGAGCTGAGACCAATAAAACTAGAAGCTGGAGTGCTTAGCAACGCTGATGGGTCAGCATACATCGAGCAAGGAAAAAACAAAATTCTCGCCGCCGTTTATGGCCCTAGGGAGGTTCATCCTCGTCACCTCGCTCTTCCAGACAGAGCTCTTCTGAGGTGTAGATATCATATGGCGCCATTTTCTGTTCAGGAAAGAAAATCACCAGCTCCATCCAGACGAGAAATTGAGTTATCAAAGGTAATCCGTGAAGCTTTAGAACCAGCAATATTCCTTGAAAGATTTCCTAGAACAGCAATAGACTTATTTATTGAGGTTCTGCAAGCAGATGGAGGAACGCGCGTAGCTGGAATAACGGTTGCATCCTTAGCATTGGCGGATGCCGGCATCCCCATGAGGGATATAGTAGCTGCTTGTGCCGCTGGGAAAGCTGATGGGTATATTCTACTCGATCTAAATGACCTCGAGGATAAGGAAGGAGAGGCCGATGTACCCGTCGCTTATATGCCGAGCCTTAATAGAGTCGGACTTCTGCAGATGGATGGGCAACTTACACCTGAGGAATTCGAGAAAGCCTTCAACCTCGCGATTGAAGGATGCAAAAAGATATATGCTCTTCAGAAGCAGGCTTTAAAGGCGAAGTATTTAGCGATCAAAGAAGCTGTTGAGGAGACTGGACAAAAATGACAGATGTAACTATATCGCGTATAAGGCAGAAGCAGATTGCACAGCTACTCTCAAGCGGAAAAAGACTTGACGGCAGAGGACTGCTAGATTACCGACCAATACAAATAGAAACAGGTATAATCGAAAAAGCAGAAGGCTCAGCTAGAGTTCGTATTGGAAAAACTGAAGTCGTAGCCGGAGTTAAAATCGAGATAGGTGAACCATTTCCCGATAGACCTGATGAAGGAGTCTTGACGACAAACGCTGAATTCGTACCTTTAGCCTCTCCGGAGTTCGAAGCCGGACCGCCGACTGAAGACTCCGTTGAGCTTGCTAGAGTCGTTGATAGAGGAATAAGAGAATCAAAGGCTATAGACTTAAAGAAGCTCTGTATAATTCCAGGAAAGAAAGTCTTCATAGTCTTCATTGATATTTACGTCTTGAATCATGATGGAAACCTCATAGATGCCTCGGCGTTAGCCGCATTAGCTGCGCTCACAAACACCAAAATCTTCAAGT
>JAGGUU010000197.1 GCA_021158305.1 Candidatus Bathyarchaeota archaeon | reverse complement strand
TTAATCGTTCAATTTATATCTTCAACCATAGTAGCAATCCCATTATCAATCCGTAAATCGCCAGCGCCTCTGCCAATGCTACGATTATGAAGTTTCTAAAGAATGTTTCAGGTTTCTCGGTTGCTGCACTTATCGCAGCGGCTCCCGCGCTAGCTATTCCCCACCCCGCGGCTATACATGCTAAGCCGACTACTAATGCCGATGATATGGCGAGGATACTCTTCTCAGCAGGTGTTTCTGCTGGAGCTTTGTATGTTTCTGATTGAGTCATCTTATCAGGCAGGGCAATAATTGATGCTACTCCTACTGTTGCTATGCTGATTATGAAGAAACACACAATTGAAATGAGGAATTTTCTTTTCGTCTCCATACGCCTTCGCCAATTTAGTTTTTTATTAAACGACTACATTATCATTTTTCCTATTAAATTCTTTCTCTGCTTCTTTCCCGATTTTTTCAGCTTCAATCTCTAATGTGTTCACTCGTTTATCTATCTCTTTTAGTTCCTCCTCCGCCATTTTCTGCAGGTTTCGCCTAATCTCCTTGTACTCTTCGTCTATCTCCTTTAGTTTCATATTTGTTCACGCTACCTTATCACCAGTACTGGGCAGGGCGCATATTCAATTACCCTTTCAGCTACGCTTCCAATAAGAATTCTATTCATCCCTCTTCTGCCTTTTGAGCCCATTACTATGATGTCTACTCCGAGAGACTCTGCATGTCGGACTATTTGATCGTGAGGTTCTCCCTCAATTAATATGGAGGATGCTTTTAAACCTTCCCTTCTTGCAGATTTAACGATGTAATTCAGACATCTTTCAGCCTTCTTTTTGATTTCCTCTTCTAGTTCTCTTCTCTCCTGAACTTTTGAGATCTCCTCAAGTATTACTCTGTCGATGACATATATTGCTATTATTTGCGAATCAAACTTTTTAGCTAGCTTTATTGCATATTCAGATGCTCGCATTGAAGAATCTGAGCCATCTGTTGGAACAAGAATCTTTCTTATGAACCTCTCCTCAGCCACTGGCAACCCTCCTCTTCTCCATTAGACTCTTAACCTTCTTCATCCTCACGAACTCCTCCCTTTCTCTCTCTTCAAGCATCATTTCAATCTTCTTGACGATTTCTCTGTATCTGGGAATATGTATATGCTTCAATGCATTTATTCTTCTTTGTGTACTTTCGACAGCCTCAGCGATTCTTCGAATTGATTCTTCAAGCTCAGCTAGTTCACAGATCAAATCTAACGATTCGGAGAGTCTCTTAAATGCGATATCGAGGTATATGTTTGTCCCGAGAAAACCATAGTCGGGATGAGGTCTTTCACTCTCAATTTTAATTCTTGGGACCAGAACGCCCATAATGCTCCGATAATCCACTGAGAATTCTATAGGGAAGCTTGTCAGCTCTGTGATGATTCCAAGTTTTTCAATTCCTAGGTGAACGGCGGCTTTTTCAATGTATGAGAATGCCTCGCTAAGCTTATTACCTAGCTCTATTCTCACTCTCCGCAGATCGTACGCAAAGTTTCTGAGCTCAACCATTAGGACATCTCTTTTTTTCTCTAGAATCTCCCGTCCTGACTCGGCGAGTTGAAGGCTTCTCTTAAATTTTAGAAGATTCATCCGGGTCGGTGAGATATTTGACATGGCCATCATGCCTTCAAATATTTATCCAAATACTCTCTATGTATTCTTGTCAATTCCTCTTTTGGAAGTATCGAAAGTAGATCCCACGCGATATTGAGAGTTTCTTCGATCGTCCTATTCTCGTCAACTCCCTGATTTATGAATCTTGTTTCAAATTCATCCCCAAAGCGGAGGTAGGCTCTATCTCTTTGTGAAAGAGCTTCCTCCCCTATAATCGATGCGAGGGATCTGAGCTCGTTACATTGTGCGTATGCAGCGTAGAGCTGACTTGCAACATCTGCGTGATCTTCTCTTGTTTTTTCCTTCCCGATCCCGTCCTTCATGAGCCTTGATAGGCTTATCAAAACATTAACTGGTGGGTAAATTCCACGATTATGCAGCTCCCTATCCAAGACTATCTGTCCCTCAGTTATGTAGCCAGTTAGATCTGGAATCGGATGCGTGATATCATCGTTCGGCATGGTTAGTATTGGCATCTGGGTGAGTGAGCCGTTTCTTCCCCGCACTCTACCAGATCGTTCATATATGCTGGCTAGATCGCTATACATGTATCCAGGATATCCCTTTCTGCTTGGAACCTCCTCAAGAGAGGCACTTACTTCTCTTAGAGCCTCACAATAGTTTGTCATATCTGTTAGGATAACAAGCACGTGAGCTTCTTGCTCGAATGCTAAGTACTCAGCCAACGTAAGAGCAGTTCTCGGCGTTATTATTCTCTCCATCGTCGGGTCTTCAGCTAAGTTAATGAACATTGCTGTTCTCTTTAACGCTCCTCCCTCTTCGAAGCTTTTTCTGAAAAAGGCTTCTTCGTCGTGTTTTATCCCCATGGCTGCAAATACTATGTAGAAGTCTTCTTCTCCGGCAATCTTTGCCTGCCTAGCTATTTGAGCTGCTAAAACGTTATGTGGAAGACCGGACGCCGAGAATATTGGAAGCTTTTGTCCCCGAACAAGTGAGCACATGCCATCTATTACTGAAATTCCGGTCTGTATGAAGTCTCTTGGATATTCTCTAGCCATTGGATTTAACGGGTTACCGTTCACATCTCTCATATCTTCAACTATAGGCTTCGGGCCCCCATCTATAGGCTCAGCTAAGCTATTCATCACTCTGCCAAGCATATCCATCGACACAGGAACCCTTAGCGGTTCACCGAGGAATCGAACTCTAGTCTCCGAAAGCGATAATCCTTCTGTTCCTTCGAAGACCTGAACTATGGCCTTTCCTTTGCCGACATCTAAAACTCTTCCTCTCCTTATTTCTCCTGAGGGAGTTATAACCTCAACTACTTCATCATAGCTTACTCCTGAGACTCCATCGACAACTATTATTGGGCCTGCGATCCTCGATACACCAACGTATTCGGGTTTAACTATGCCCATAGAGATCACTTCAAAGATTCTTCAAGCTTAAGCAGGGAGTCTTTCATGCGGGAATATAATTTATCGAGTAGTTCAACTTTATCGTTCGGAATCTCATTTTTCATCCTCATCATCTCAGCGATTACTGGGAGCTGCATAATCTTGAAGATGGGAACTCCTCTCTCTATTATTTTCCTAGCGCCATCATAGAAATCTATGATCATCTTCAGCATCTTGAATTGCTTTATCGGAGTTGAGTATGTATCTATGGGATCCAAGGCATTTTGTTGTAGAAAAGCAACTCTAAGCATCTTAGCAGCCTCGAGGATCAAGCGTTGACTATCCGGAAGAGCTTCTGGACCGACAAGCTTAACAATCTCCTTTAGTTCATCCTCACGCTGAAGTATCTTCATAGCTTCACTTCTGTATCTTCTCCAGTCCCTGCTTACGTTCTTAGACCACCATTCAGAAACGTTATCTATATATTCTGAGTAGCTCTGGATCCAGTTTATAGCCGGATAATGACGTGCATCCGCTAGCTCTTTATCTAGAGCCCAGAAAACTCTTGTGAAGCGTTTTGTATGCGTCGTGACAGGTTCTGAAAAGTCTCCTCCTGGAGGCGAGACAGCTCCGATGATGCTTAGTGAACCTTCGCGATTCTCTGAGCCTAATGTCTCAACGATTCCGGCTCTCTCATAAAATTCTCCAAGTCTAGTGGGCAAGTATGATGGAAAGCCTTCTTCAGCAGGCATCTCCTCCAGTCGGCCTGATATTTCTCTCAGGGCTTCTGCCCATCTGCTTGTTGAATCCGCCATCAAAGCGACATGGTATCCCATATCTCGGTAATATTCGCCTATTGTTACGGCTGTGTATATGCTTGCTTCTCTGGCGGAGACTGGCATGTTGCTTGTGTTTGCGATCAGTATAGTTCTTTCCATTAGCGGTCTTCCACTCTTTGGATCGCTTAGCTCTGGGAAGGTAATTAGTATATCGACCATTTCATTTCCTCTCTCTCCACACCCAACGTATATTATTACGTCCGCATCTGACCATTTAGCAAGTTGTTGTTGCGTGATTGTCTTTCCAGTTCCGAATCCTCCGGGGATAGATGCAGTTCCACCCTTAGCTATAGGAAAGAAAGTGTCAATAACTCTCTGTCCAGTTATTAATGGACTGTTCGGTATCAGCCGTCTCTTATATGGTCTCGGGCGACGCACAGGCCATGTCTGAAACATCCTTAAAGTTTCAATTTTATCTCCTACCTTCACCCTTGCGATCTCTTCGTTAACAACGTATTTGCCTTCCCCGACTATATCGATGATCCTTCCTTGGATGTTTGGCGGAACCATGATTTTATGTTCGATAAGCTCGGACTCCTTAACAGTTCCGATGATATCTCCACCGTGGACTACAGCATTAGCTTTAACCTTCGGTGTGAAATACCACTCTTTATCTCTTGATAAGGCTGGGGTATTAACTCCCCGCCTGATGAAGATGCCAGTCTTCTCTCTTAAGGCTCTAAGCGGTCTCTCTATACCATCAAATATGTTCCCGATGAGACCAGGTCCGAGCTCCACCGAGAGCGGCAATCCTGTTCCGATCACTTCCTCTCCAGGTTTTAATCCACTTGTATTCTCATAGACTTGTATGACGGCGTGGTCTTTCTCTATTCTTATGATTTCGCCTTTGAGTCTTTCATTTCCAACCATAACCATTTCATACATTTGAGCACCGATCATTCCCTCGGCTTCAACGACTGATCCGCTTATACGGACGATAACGCCCCTCGCCGGGATCTTTCATTCCTCCTCAAAGAGGATCTTAGCTATTTTGGTTCGGAGAGGATCCTTCAGGGCTCTCAGCCTATTCTCAAACGTATTATCTACAATGATCTTTCCATCGAGGCTTGTAACAACAACTCCGCCAGTGCAGTTGATCTTCTCATCGGATTTTATGATCTTGACGCCTAATTTTCTTGAGAGCTCGTCAAGTCGTTTTTTCGTCAATATTTGATGGTCCCTTTCATTGAGATGAATTATCAGAGTGTCTGAATTTATCTGTCTGCTCGCCTCACATATCAACCTGAGTATGCAGTTTGTGTACTCTTTAGTCAATGTATATCGACGTAAGCGTTTAATAGCTTCATCATAAACTTCTTCGATTATCTTCTCTTTAGCATTAAGCAGATTGTTTTTTGTTTCAAGCTCAAATAGTGAAATTGCCTGTCTTTTCTTATCCTTTATTCTCTCTTTGCTCTTTCTTATGATCTCCTCGTATCTCCTTTCAGCCTCTTCTTTTGCATGTTTCAAGATTCTCTCAGCTTCAGCCTCAGCTCTGGAAATGATATTCCTAGCATCTCGCTCTGCATCTTCCAAGATTTCCTTTGTGATACTCGCTAATCCGCGGGATATGTTGGACATGACATCGCCTCTTTATTAAACTCTAACTCTCAAGGCCTTAGCTATTAATCTCTGAGCTGTTTGAGATTCCTTCACCACTTTTCCGGGAACTTCTATTATTAGAGCATTACTTTGAGATCGGATTTCATCTAATTCATCTTGAATCTGAGATGACAGTTCCTCGCTTATGAATATAAGGGCAGATCCTTCCTTCTTAACTATTTCTTTTAAGATTTTAAGGGCTTCATCACTATTTTGCACGGTTATTCCCTTGATTCCGATGAGTCGGAATCCTAATGTAAAATCCTTGTTTCCTATTATGTATCCCTTCATGCTTCCAAGCCTTCAGCTACGAGAAGTTTAAAAGTTAAGTTGATCCTAATAAGAGTTGCTGAGAAAAGATGCTAATGCCGGAAAGAATGGCGAAGATCTCCATAATATGTCTCCAAAAGGATCTAGATATGGCTCTAAATGCCATAGGTGAGTTCGGATCGTTTCATGTAGAATATTCAGATGAGCTAGGAGATAAGCATCAGCGGGGAGTCATCGAGTCATTAGAAAGGACATATACAACCGTTGACACCATAATAAAGAATCTAAGGATTAAGGAGCCAAATTTAATACTTCTTAAACCTCCCGAAAAGGAGAAGCTTAAGATTTACGTTGAGAACTGGACTAGTTTGGCTGAGAATCTTCAAGAGGAGATATCGCGGATAGAAAAAGAGGTAAATGGGAAGTTAAATGCATTAAAGGAGATCGGCCTCAAAATTGCTGATCTGAAGGAAAGAGCAAGAATTCTGGAGTTGATCGACAGATTTAACATTGAACCAAAAGTTATTGCCGAACTACGTTTGATAAGGGTTTTCATAGCTATAGTATCAGCCGGACATATCATTAGCATAGTTAGAGCGTTCTCAAATCTGCCCATAATCTATCATTTCGAGAAAATAAGTGGAAAGAGAGCTCTTCTATTCGTAGCTGCGATGCTAAAGGATTCTCAAATAGTTAGGAAGATACTTGAAACTTACGACGCCGAGATTCTCTCTATACTCAGGGATGTGAAGCGAAAACCTTCTGAGGAGCTATCTTACATTCAGCAGCAACTTGATGAGGAATATGCAAGGAGGGAGAAGATCACAAAAGAGATCTATAAGCTTTCAGAAAAGTATGGCGATCGCCTATTATCGCTGAGGGAAGCCCTACTGAACGCTGAGAGATTTCTCAAGACAAAATATGCTGTTCAGAAATCTGGAC
>JAGGUU010000034.1 GCA_021158305.1 Candidatus Bathyarchaeota archaeon | reverse complement strand
GAGGCATACGCCTCTCAGGGGACCCCTAGCCCCCCGCCTAAGACCCGCCGTCCAAGAATATATGGTTTTCAAAAGATTATAAAAGAGTTGTTGAATCTATATTTCAGCTCATCGCTTCTTTAAACATCTTCATGAGCAACGGCATCAGCTTTGTTCCGCGATCTAATATGCCTAAGCTTCCTTTTCTGCATGTCTTTTCCGAAAACTTTCTGAGGCCATCCGGTTCGATCTTATCTCCGGCGATTAGCAGGGGGACAGGGTCGTCGCTGTGTGCCTTTAAGTAGCATGGAGTTGAATGATCCGCGGTGATACATATTAGATTCTCTTCTAAGCTAATTTTTGACGTGAGTTCTCCGATGAAGAATTTGTCTATTTGGCTGATTATCTCCGCTTTTCTCTTGAAATCTCCATCGTGCCCGGGCTCATCCGGTCCTTTAATATGAATGTAGAAGCAATCATAGGAATCGTATACTTCCATTAATTTTTCTATTCTGAGGATGCAATCCGCTTTTATATCCTTAGTAGGTGGAGGAAGATCAACCAGATCCATTCCTGCCAACTTCGCTATTCCCCTTTCAACTGGCATATCGGCGAAGCAAACGAACCTAACTCCATAGCGCTCATTGATATCAAAGAATTTCGGAACTTTATCTCCAGCGTCCCTTGAGAGAATTATGTTCGCCTTAAGTTTCCCCTCTGCCTCACGTCTCTCATTAACCTCATGTTTATCCAAAACTTTGTGACTTTTCTCAGTGAATTCATTAACTAGATCAGCTGCCCGCCTGGCTTCCTCAGTGTCTTTAAGCGGGATACACTTCTTCAATACCATTTCGAACTTCCGCTTTGCAACCCCCATTCCGCGAATACGCTCATAAGCGGGGTCGGTGTTAGTTATCTCAGCGGATAAGGGCCCATCCTTACTTTTAATCACAAGCACAGCTCTATGTCCAAAAGTATTCTTAAATTCAAATGTAGCTGGATGAGATTCTAGGCGAACTTCACTGTTTATAGCTTCAGAGAGTACTCTAGCCTCCTCCGTTGTTAGCGTCCGCCCTGCTCTTCTATCAATTATTCTACCATCGTCGCCTAAGGTTGCAAAGTTACACCTTAAAGCGAGATCGCCGTCTTTCATATTTAATCCTGCGCCGTGTGCTTCTATTGGTCCCCGCCCAACATGATATTTGAAGGGATCATATCCAAGTATAGAGATAACTGCGACGTCGCTTTCAGGAGATACGCCCTTACCTACAGTATACATTAAACCAAGTTTTCCCTTACTTGCCAAATAGTCAAGATTTGGGGTGTGAGCGAACTCTAATGGAGTCTCCCCGTCAAGCTCCCTTATCGGTAAATCACCGAGTCCATCTATAACAATATAGATTAGTTTCAATCTTCACTCCTCCACGGCTTTATTGAAGTTGCAATAGTATAGGGGAGTATTTTAGTCTTTTTCAAGTAGGGAGCATCTTTAGGCAGATTTATTAAATATCAAAACGGTATTTCTGAGGAGGTTAAGGAGGAGAATTCATGCCTAGATTTAAGGCTGAAACATTAGAGAGAATCTCGGAGAAAATATTCATAGCTTATGGAGTGCCAGCTGAGAGAGCAAAACTCGTATCTAAATTTCTTGTTAAGGCAAACCTCTGCGGCCACGACTCACACGGCGTAATTCGAGTTATCCAGTACATTAAGGCGATAGAAGAGGGGGATCTTAAGCCAGATGCGGAGATCGACATTATAAGAGAGACGGATACGTCAGCGCTTTTGAGGGGAAATAAAGGATTTGGACAAGTAGTAGCTAAGAAGGCTATGGAGTTAGCTATTGAAAAGGCTAGGAAGAAAACAGTCGGTATAGTCTGCGCCTTCGACCTCTACCACATAGGAAGACTGGCCGATTATACGATGCTCGCGGCGGAGAATGACATGATAGGGATAGCCATGGTTAATTCTACTCCCAGCGTGGCTCCCTATGGAGGAATAGAACGGCTTCTCAGCACGGCGCCACTAAGCTACGCCTTTCCAACAGGGAAAGAAAACATGTTTGTTCTCGATATCTCAACAAGCATGTGTGCCGAAGGCAAAGTTAGAGTTTCCCTTCACAAGGGTGAAAAGCTACCAGAGGGATTCATAATCGACAAGAATGGAAATCCAAGCACAAATCCGAAAGACCTCTATGAAGGAGGGACAATATTACCGCTGGGAGGAGATCTTGTTGGATATAAGGGATTCGGGCTCGGATTAACGGTTGAAGTCATGGCGGGCATATTGTCGAACGACAAGTGTGCCTATGAGGCTGACAAGAAAGGCAATGGAGTCTTCTTTGAGGCTATAAACATCAATGATTTCATTCCTATCGAAAAATTCAAGGAGCGCATCGATGCGTTGATAAGGAAAATCAAATCTTCAAAGCTGAGAGCCGGATTTAAGGAGATACTGATTCCGGGAGAGCCGGAAATCAGAAAGGAGAGGGAAAATAGAAAGAGGGGCATATACATTCCTGAGAGAACATGGAATGAAATAGTGGAGATAGCTGAGAGGAAAAATGTAGACATCAACACGCTTATAGGCGGAGCTCTCACTAAGTAAATTAGCAGATGAAGACACACCAGCTCTCACAAGCAAACATATTCTTTTTGAACCATCTTCGTTACAAGATAATATTAAGCACTATACCCGCGTATTGGAAAAAGTTTTAATTTTTTTCTTCAGCATTCATGCCGGGTTGGGATATGAACATATCTGAAACTGTGAACACTCTAGAGAATCTCTTAAAATCCCTTGAGAGAGAAAGGGACTCTCTGAAACATACTCTGTTCAGCGGAAGAATCTCTCATGAAGTATTTGATATCTTAAGCAAGAGAATAGAAAGAATGGAGACCCTATCTTCGGAGCTGGGAAAAAGTCTGAAGGATGAAGAAGCGTTTCAAAGAGAGATCCTTCTTAAAGGAATTAGAATCTTCGAAACCCTTCTCGTCGATTTCAAGTATAGGCTTCTTATGGGAGATATGGAAGAAGAAAAATTTCAGCAATACAGCGATATCATAAGCGAAGGATTAGATTCCATTAAAAGTCAAGTTGAGGGAGAAAAAGAAGTAATAATGACGCTTCCGCAGATGAAGAACTCTCTGCATAAAGAATCTGAACATTTTGAGAATAAGAACTGTAATAAATCGGATGAAGATAAGGAAGCTTCGAAGATCCACTGCATGAATCCCTGGAAACCAGAGTGCAGAAATACAAACATTGAGGTGAGCATTTACTATAAAGGGAAGATGATCCCCATATGCCGTGATTGTTGGAGAGAAATAGCAAACAGAGATATTGAATGGTCAAGTATCTAATAATATACTTTCAATGTATTCTTTAAGTTTGGAAATATCGAGCAAAACTTATATTTGTCGCTTTTCATGCTTATTGAAGGCGAGCTGAAGATGCGTGGTGGACGCCAAATCCAGAGTTAACTCTGATTGGAACTCTTCCTATGAAGCTCCGCCAAAAAACACGATACTTTATAATTTTGTACTTAACTATTATGGAGGAGAGAGAATAAGCCATGTTTAAGGAAGTTCCTACAGCGGTTGATTTTCCGAAGCTCGAACATAGAATACTAAGGTTCTGGGCTGAAACGAAAGCTTTCGAGAAGCTTGTCAAGCTAAATAAAGGTAAGCCTAAATGGTCATTCATGGACGGTCCCATCACAGCTAACAATCCGATGGGAGTTCATCACGCTTGGGGGCGTACATACAAGGATTTATTCCAACGATTCAAATCCATGCAGGGATATGAACTAAGATACCAGAACGGCTTCGACTGTCAAGGATTATGGGTCGAGGTCGAAGTGGAGAAAGAACTCGGATTCAAGACAAAACGCGACATAGAAGCCTATGGGATTGCTGAATTCGTGAAAAAATGCAAGCAGAGAGCACTTAGGTATGCCGCGAGACAGGTTGAACAATCGATAAGGCTTGGATATTGGATGGACTGGGATGATCCAAATACTTTGAGATATTTGGCCGAATGCCTCGAGAAGCCCGATCAAGTGATAACTATTCAAGGCAAGAAGGGCCCTGTGACGGATACCGCTGAAAGAATCGTCGGAAGGCTAGGAGCGCCTGAAATCGGAGGATCCTACTTCACCATGTCTGACGAAAACAATTACATGATATGGTCTCTGCTTAAAAAATGCTATGAAAGAGGATGGATTTATAAAGGCAGGGATGTGATGCCCTGGTGTCCAAGATGCTCAACCGCCCT
>JAGGUU010000115.1 GCA_021158305.1 Candidatus Bathyarchaeota archaeon | reverse complement strand
CTGAATTTTTATATTATTCTGGGCATTACGCTTATATCTCCTCTATTGAGATTCCGAAGAGAATAGTTGAGAGCTTCGTTAAGGGATACTTGAAGGGAGGAGGAGATATAGAGAATGTGAAGAGAGTGAAATCCCCTAAGTATATCAAAGTCTTTAGCTTCTTTACTCCTCCTCATATTATCTACGTAATTGCAAGCACATGCAATAGCCTTTATAAAAAGATTGGAAGAGAGGACGAGAAGTAAACAATTAATGATGCATACTATTTTTATTATTGAAACACATTATCATGTAGAGCATAAAATGACGACTTTTACATTCTATGGCGGAGTGAATGAGGTAGGTGGCAATAAGATTCTCATCGGAGACGGAGATACACGGATACTTTTAGACTTCGGCATGTCTTTTTCTCTGAGAGATCAATACTACTCAATTCCCTTCCTCTCCCCGAGAAATGAAAAAGACCTCTTAGAGCTAGGAATTCTTCCTCGCATCAAGGGAGTGTATAGGTTTGATTCTAGGGAATCGGTAATAGACGCGGTTTTTCTTTCTCATTCACATATGGATCATTCAGCTTATATCTCCTTTTTAAAAAGGGAGATACCAGTATATTGCGGTGAGACAACAGCAACTATATTGAAGGCATACAGTAAGGTTCATCTTCCAAGTTTAGAGTTTAACTTCGAAGGGTTAAAGTTTAAAACCTTCAGAACTGGGGATCGCATAAAAATCGGAAGCATCGAGGTTGAACCGATCCATGTCGACCATTCCGTTCCGGGATCTTATGGTTTTATCATCCATACTTCTTCAGGAACGATCGTATATACTGGAGATTTTAGGAGGCATGGTTCTAGGCCTGAATTGACGGAAGACTTTATAAATAAATCTTCAGAAGAATGCCCGGACGTTGTAATTTGTGAGAGTACAAATATGACATCTGTCGAGGTCTCTTCTGAACATGAGGTGATGAAAAAACTTAACTATATAATTCAGCGCACTTCCGGCTTGGTTATGGCAAATTTTGCATCTGCAGATATAGATAGACTTAGATCATTCTATGAGTCTGCGAGAATGAACGATAGAAAACTCGTAATCACTTTGAGGCAGGCCTATTTGCTTCATGAGTTGAGTAAGGATCCACATTTAAGTCTTCCTAAGCTTGATAGTGAAAGTCTTCTGATATTTCGCAAAGAAAAAAAGAGGTATTTCCAATGGGAGAAGGAAGCAATGAACATGGGAAGAATTGTTAACTCACGCGAGATATCTTCGAGACAAAAGGAAATGGTGCTAGCATGTTCCTTTTATGACCTTAATGAGCTCAGGGAGATAAAACCCGACGCTGGAAGCTGCTATATACTCTCATCTTCAGAGCCTTTCAATGAGGAGATGGAAATAGATTTTAATAGGCTAATAAACTGGCTTGAACATTATGGTTTACCTCAATTTCACGTTCACGTCTCAGGTCATGTTAATCCTTTTCATCTCAGAGAGTCGCTTCAATCAATTAATCCAAAGAAGATCTTTCCAATACATGGAGTCCACCCTAAACTTTTCAGCGTTTTCATGAGGGATATGAAAAGCAAGATTATTTTACCAGAAAAGGAGAAGAAGTACCGTATATAAAAAACGTAACGCTTAAAGACCGAGATGAGGATTCTGGCTCGTGAATGATGTTGAAAAGAAGGATTCGAGAAAACGATGATGTTCTTCTCTATCTGGATAAGCGTAGAAGCTATCTTGTTAAGGTTGAAAGAGGAAAGAAATTACACACTCACAAAGGATTCATTAATATTGATGATCTATTAGGAAAGGAATATGGCATGCGCATACAAAGCAATAAGGGAGTGGAATTTATAGCCTTTCGCCCAACGATACGGGATTATATCTTCAAGATCTCAAGGAAAACGCAGATAATATATCCAAAAGATATAGCGCTCATAATCTTCTTTAGCGGAATAGGGCCAGGAAGTCGAGTTGTAGAAGGAGGAACGGGTGCTGGAGCATTAGCCGCAGCCATAGCGAGCTACGTTAAGCCTTACGGTAGAGTTTATAGTTATGAGGTTCGAGAAGAATTCTTGGAAATAGCAGTTAAAAACTTTAGGAGAATGGGTGTAGCCGATTATATTGAGCTTAAAAAAGGCGATTTAACAGAGAAGATTGAAGAAAAAGATGTTGACGCTGTGATTCTTGACCTAGCTACTCCATGGCTTGTCGTTCCTCACGCCTACAAAGCTCTGAAGGGAAGTGGAATATTTGTATCCTTCAGCCCAACGATCGATCAAGTTGTGAAGACAAAAGAGGCCTTGATGAAAAGCGGATTCGCAGGAATAGAAACTTTCGAGTCCTTATTTAGGGGAATACAAGTCGAAAAAGGTAGAACGAGACCTGAAACATTAATGACTGGTCATACAGGATACATTACTATTGCTAGGAAAGCTATAATTTAAATCTCGCGTACGGAAGAAATATGCCAAGTAAAAATGGAGATGACTTAAACTGTTTAGAAAATCTGGTGATGGGACTCCTTTAAAAAGAGGATTGTCAGAAGCTATATTGCTAATCTTACTCGCTGTTATCGGAAGTTTCGTGCTTGAATGGGCGCTCATCTTCATTCTTCAGACAAATACTCCTTTTCATACTCCAATTTCAGAAAGCATGGAGCCGACCCTAAAAGTTGGCGATTTACTTATAATACGTGGAGGATTGAAAGCTGAGGATATTCATGCGAGCCCGTATAATGGGGATATCATAGTCTTTTATAATCCAAGCAATCCGCGAAGCCCTCCTATAGTTCATCGAGCTATCAAGAAAATCTGGAAAAATGGAAAATGGTACTTTGTCACGAAGGGAGACAATAATCCCGCGGATGATCTAAGACTATTCGGGTGGCTGGTTCCAGAGGATTACGTGATCGGGAAGGTTATTTTTGTAGTTCCTAAGGTAGGCTTTGTTATGAGAGCCATGGATGAGACGAAAATAAATATTGGAGGATGCGTTATCACTTTAAGGCTAATTCTATTAGCGGCTGATCTGATAGCACTCTTATATCTATGTCTATCAGATGAAACAGATTAAGAAGATACAGGAGAGCATTTAAAAACCATTAAATATAAATGATGCCGCTTATATCCTTTATAAGGAACAAGTGTTTTTTAATCATCTAGTTTAAGTTAAAGAAGGTGAAGTAATGCCGAGGGTTAAAGCTCAGATCAGGATAGAGAATGTAGTTGCATCTGCAACTCTAAATCAGAGAATAGATCTGAATTCTGTTGTAAAGAGCTATCCGGGAGTTGAGTATCATCCAGAACAGTTTCCTGGGCTTGTTTTTAGATTAAAGAAGCCTAAAACAGCCACGTTAATTTTCAATTCAGGAAAGATGGTCTGTACCGGAGCGAAGTCGGAAAGAGAAGCCCGTGGAGCCGTAATGAAGGTCATTGAGGAGCTGAAGAGAAGCGGAATTGTGATTGTGGGTAAGCCTGAACTAAAGATTCAGAACATTGTAGCGTCGGCCAATCTCTTCGGAATGATAGATCTCGAACAGGCGGCTTTCACTCTTGGGAAAACCATGTATGAACCTGAACAGTTTCCTGGGCTAATATATCGCATGGACGATCCTAAGGTGGTTATTCTTTTATTCGCCAGTGGAAAGCTCGTATGTACTGGCGCTAAAAAAGAGGAGGATGTATACGCCGCAGTTGAAAAGCTTCATAAACGACTTGAGGAGGAAGGACTTATCTATTACGGGTGAATATAATCATCATGATATCGTCGGATATTTATGAGCATTACATGATTAGGGAGATACTTGAGGAACCTGAAGCCTTAAAGAGAACAATAGATCTAGAGTATGATAGAATAAGAAACGTAGTAAATGAGATAGCCGCTGAGAATTATGAGATGGTCTATATAACTGGAAGCGGAACTAGCTATCACGCTGGACTCGCAAGTCAATACGCATTATCCAATCTGGCAGGTCTTGTCTCATCTGCTCTGCCAGCCTCAGAGTTTGACCGTTGGGTTCCAAAGAGAATCTCTAGGCGGACACTACTAATTGCGATATCCCAATCCGGTGAGAGCTCGGATGTTTTAGAGGCTGCTGATGCAGCCTTGAAGAGAAAGATCCCTATACTCGCAGTTACTAACACTCCGGGTAGCAGCCTTTCAGAGAAGGCCGAGTTTCATATTTTTCCGAGATCTGGAAGAGAGAATGCCATTCCAGCGACGAAGACTTACGTTACGCAGTTATTGAGTCTATTCATGTTCTCGATAGAGCTCGCCGCCAAGAACGTTGGGGACGATGAATTGTTAGATCTTAGGAATCGTCTCTATATGGCTCCTCAAGCAGTGGAGCACACATTGAAATCTTTAATTCCAAAGATAAAGGAGGCATCTAGAAGATTTAAGGATTTAGATGCCGTTTTCCTGCTTGGTAGCGGAGCTAATTATGCAACGGCTCTAGAAGGGGCATTAAAACTGAAGGAGGCTTGCAATATTTTCTCCGAGGGATTCGCTACTAGGGAGTTTCTGCATGGACCACTAAGGCTTGTAGATGAACATACACTTGTTATAATGATTGCAGCTCCAGATGAAGTTGAATCATTAGTCGAATTGAACAGAAGCCTAAAAGGGTTCGGAGCTTCCACCGTCTTAGTGTCTGAATCAACATGTAGGACGGAACTGTTAACTAGAGAGGTGGATGAGGTATTCACCGTTTCATCCGGCATGCCATTGATATTCTCCCCGCTTCTCTACATCCTCCCGCTTCAAGTCTTCACATATTACTCCTCCATATTTAGAGGTTTCAATCCTGACAGACCTGAGAAGCTCAAGAAGGTGGTGAAATAAGATGGGTAAAGTGAAGGCGGTAACATTCGATATTGAAGATACGCTTTACGACGCCTCTTTACAAATGAGAATGGCGCGTTTGAATGCTATTAGAGCTATGAATGAGGCTGGTCTTCCAATCGACTTGGAAGCTGGATATAAAGCGTTGGAGGAGATTATTAGAGATTACGGTCCCCATTATACCAAGCACTTCGATAGACTGCTTGAGCGGCTAGGCTTGAGGTGGAATCCGAGAGTTATAGCAGCCGGAGTTGTAGCTTATCGTGAGACAAGTAAGGCTTACCTGAAGCCATACGCCGATACTATTCCAACACTTATTAAGTTGCGTGATTCAGGATTTAAGATCGGCGTGATAGCTGAGGGTAGATCGGTTAAGGAATGGCAGAAGCTAATACAGTTGGGCGTTGATCACATCTTTCATTTGGTTATAATATCGGAGGATATGGGGTCAGAGGAGTTCATAATTGAAGAGTTCATTGAGGCGGCTCGGAGACTGAACGTTAAACCCGGTGAAGCGATGTATGTGAGTAGCAAGCCTAATAGGGGCATATTGTACGCCAATAGGGCTGGATATATAACGGTTAGGATTAGGAGGGGGGATTCCTTCGCTGAAAGGCCTAGGGAGGTTGAAAGCGTAGCCGATTACGTAATAGACTCCCTTACGGAGATATTTGACATCCTAAAGTCCTTGGATGAATAGTGCGAGAATATGCAAAGCCATTTAAATATTTCTCTACAAGAATATTAGATATTATCTGTTATGGTGGGAATTTTGAAAGTATCAGAGGCTATGGATGAAGAGATCGTTACGGTCGATGAGAATACTTCCGTTACCGAAGCCGCGGCTAAGATGAGCGAGAAAGGGAAAGGCTGTGTGATAGTTCTTAGGCAATGTAGACCAGTCGGAATGGTGACTGAAAGAGACGTCACTTATAAGGTTGTTGCGAAGGGGCTTAATCCAAGAAAAGTTAAAGTCGGAGAGATAATGTCTACTCCATTAATCGAGGTTGACCCAGACGCAGATTTAGTAACAGCCGCGAAGATTATGGAGAAACATAAAATTCGAAGATTAGCTGTTGTGAGAAAAGGCATTCTTTACGGTGTCATCTCAGCCCTCGATATTGCAAGAAACCTTGAGGGATACGTCGAAAGCGAAGTACGCAAGATTCTAAAGTATGCATTCTTCATGGCCTAGCGAGAAGATTGTTGAATCAGTTAATATGCTATTACATCTTTTCGGTTTAACCTTAATTTAGAGTTTATGATCTTTCATAAGTGTTATCTACACGTTTTTCTTCCATACTATCAAGGTGCTATCAAAATGTTAAGTGCGAATAACATAAATGAGAAGATTCGAAGTATACGAAGAGGAAGTTTCAAGACTGCTTTTTACATAACGGTTCTCATAATTTCTCTCTCGCTCATCAATTTTGTGTTTGGAGAAGCTCCATTCACGGAGATTCCGTCATTTTTGCAACCTTATAAAGAGAGCCTCATGGTTTTAAAACCGTTTCTTATATATGCACGGGCGGCACTTGTCTTCATATTCGGATACTGCGCACTTAATGCAATATGCATGATAGTCTACACTTACGCTTTAAGAGTTTCTGATCGCCCAACAGCTGCGATGATTAAAAGTATAACAAAAATCTCCGGAATAGCGATGTTGCTAGGATTGGTCGGATCGATGTTTAACGTAAGTCCAGCCGCAGCGCTGACGATGGGTTCCTTCGGAGGGATGGTTATAGGATTCGCTTCTCAAACCGTTTTGACGCATGTAATCGCCGGAGTCTTCCTTCTCATCACGCGACCATTCTCCTACGGAGATGTCATAACCATAGCTGGTCAGACGGGAAGAGTTAAGGAAATCCGACTGATGCATCTCGTTCTAGATACTGGAGAAGAAGAGATTCTAATACCTAGCGGAAAAGTCATAACACAGATATTCAAGAAGAAGAAATCCTCTAATATCCGAAAATAAACAATTCAACTCTTTATAGCTAAGGAAGGAAAGAGGATACGATCTTATTTTCTGAGGAAAATGTTTTGCATGTTAGTTTCACTCAGCGATAACTTAAAATAACGGATTGAGCTGATGTTTAACCGAATCTCAATAAAAAGGATGGAATTAAACTGGAGGATAAGAAATGAGCAAGGAAGAAAAGCCTCATCTGAACCTGGTGATCATTGGACACGTGGACCATGGAAAATCCACAACAATGGGTCATCTACTATATCTGGCGGGGGCAATAGATGAAAGAACGATCAGGCAATACGAAGAAGAGGCTGCGAGGCTAGGTAAGGAAACCTTCAAGTACGCATGGGTCCTCGACTCTTTGAAGGAGGAGAGGGAAAGAGGTTTAACGATAGATCTGCGATTCCTAAAATTTGAGACACCTCGCTTCTTCTTCACAATAATCGATGCTCCCGGCCACAGAGACTTCGTGAAAAACATGATCACTGGAGCTAGCCAGGCAGATGCTGCTGTGCTCTTTGTCTCAGCGAAGAAGGGAGAATTCGAAGCTGGCATAGGTCCTGGAGGACAAACAAGAGAACATGCATTCTTGGCATTTACTCTCGGAGTAAAACAGCTTGTTGTAGCAGTAAACAAGATGGACGATCCTTCAGTAAACTGGAGTCAAGAACGCTACGAGGAGATTAAAAAAGAGATATCTAGGATGCTCAAGCTGGTTGGCTACAACGTCGATAAGATACACTTTGTTCCTACATCCGGATGGACCGGAGACAACCTAGTAAAGAAGAGTGATAAAATGCCATGGTATAAGGGGCCGACGCTCTATGAAGCTTTAGACTCATTCGAGATACCTCCAAAACCAATCGACAAACCTCTGCGAATTCCAATACAGGATGTCTACACAATTACTGGTGTGGGAACAGTTCCAGTAGGCCGCGTTGAAACAGGAGTTTTGAAAGAAGGTGACAAAATAATCTTTATGCCGGCGAAGAAAGTAGGCGAGGTAAAGTCTATCGAGACTCACCATGTGAGGATACCGAAGGCTGAACCTGGAGATAACATTGGCTTCAATGTTAGAGGAATATCAAAGAAGGATATAAGAAGAGGCGATGTTGCTGGTCACGTAGATAATCCACCGACAGTTGCCAAAGAATTCATAGGACAGATAATCGTGATCCATCATCCAACGGCTATAGCTGCTGGGTATACTCCGGTTCTCCACGCTCACACAGCGCAAGTTGCCTGCAGATTTGCTGAGCTATTAAAGAAGATTGATCCACGTACTGGGCAAACAGTAGAAGAAAACCCAGCGTTTCTTAAGACTGGAGATAGTGCTCTCGTAAGGTTCCAGCCTTTACGTCCAATAGCAATCGAAACTTATACTGAGTTTCCAGAACTAGGCAGATTCGCCATACGAGATATGGGAACAACAATCGCTGCTGGTATTGTCAGAGAAATCACTGTAAAAGCATAGAAAAATATGCAGTGATGCCAAAACAAACGCATCCTTATTTTTTCTCATAACTTCAAAGTGGTGAGAGGAGGTTGCATGATAAAAAAGTTGAGATAATCTATTTCTATTCTGACCTGCAAGAAGATGAGAATGAACTTTCAAATGTCAGTAAGAAAATCTCCCAGAAAAGAAGAGACATAAACATACATTTAATCAATGTTGACGATCCTAGAAATGAGGAGTTAGCCCAACTTTATGAAGTTAACATAGTCCCGACGCTCATATTCTTAACTCCTAGAGGAGAAGTAGCTGCGAGGCTATCAATCCCACTCTCTGCCGAAGAGATTGTTCAAGAGATAGCTGACAAGGTAAGTGCGGGTAAACTCCCAAACCCGTCTGTTGAAGAGAAGCGGAGAAAAATCTTGGAGAGCTTGAAGAATATTAATCGAAGAAGCGACCTAACGGATTTAATAATTGAGCAGATTGAGGATGACTTAATGGAGGCGATCACGAAATCCGAAATCACTGAAATGGTTAACTCGCATATCAGCGCTGTAAATCATACTATTCGCGACTTGGAAGAGATCAAGAAGATCTTAAAGAAGTATCAGAAGCCTCATGAAACCTTTGTAGTGTAAGTCTAGGTTCCGGTCTTTTAGCCTATATAAAAAATTTTCTCTGTATCTTCAGTTCTTTGTCTTCTTCCCTCTATGATTCTCTGCTCCTGTATTTTTCTTATCTTCTTCTCGAGTTCCTCATACCTCGATATTTCTCTCTCCAAATCCAGAAAATCAATCTCGAATCGTAACATTTTTGAAAGGAGACTCAGGAGACTCTTTGAGGCTTTAGGATCTGGCCTATGTCCATAGGTCTCTGCTAATAGGCAAAGTGCATCTATTCCTCTAAACTTCGCCAATCCAACGAGTATTCCGGCGATTCCTATTATGGGACTTCCGGAAAAATTGCTTTTGGCCCCTAACCTTATAACTGTTTCAAGAAGTTCTCGGCTCGTCGCGGACGCGAAGATTTGAGGCTCGTCTCTTGCCTCCCTTCGGTATCCGCCTAGTGTTATTACTAGCTTTACATTTTTCTCTTCTACATAGTCAAGAATAGCGTCAGCTACTTCATACTGGCCTTCAACTGTCTGAGCTTGGCAGTCTCCCGTTAGTAAAATGAGATCTTGGCCTTCTCTGCTGTTTTGCCAATAATAAAATTCTAGCTTGAGAAGGTTAAGTTTCCCTTTTTCATCAATCATAACATAATATGGGAAATGGGGCGAGTAGAGCTCGGCGATCTTCACCGCATTTAATTGCTTAATAAGATATTCTGAAGCGATTTTTCCCACTAGTCCAAGTCCTGGAAGCCCCTCTATCAAAACAGCCTTATCAGGCTTTATCTTTTTATATTCGAAGATCGTTGTCTCTCTCATATGGTTTCTTGCCTCATCATACCTTTATACACGGCGTATTTATCGTCTGGTGAAAACTTAGCTGGGTGAGGTATATATGTGGATCCTCCACAGCGGGGACATCTATCCTTCTTGATCGTATATTCTTTGCACCGTGAACACTTACGCAATAGCCAGCCCATCCGTCTTTATCCTCTCTCTAACTTCCCTTCTCCTCCGAGTCTTTTTATGCCCTGCGTAATCGCATCCGTAATTTTCTGAAATATGGCATTGGCTGTCTTATAGTCTCGAGCAATCACCTCAATTCTATATCGGGGAGGAGAGACGACATAGATTCTCTTGCTTGATCCATTCGGAATCTTCACCTTCTCAGCCTCAGCAAAAGCCTTCTTTATTCTGAGAACACCATCAGGTTTTCTGCAGGAAACATTTAATATTCCTTGGACCTTCACATTTGTTATTCTAATCTTTTCTTTCGCTATTTTCGTTAATGCTTCGGCGATTCTACTAGATAAGCCAGCTTCTATGAGAGGTTTAGCTCCCTCCATTGTTGCTTTTTCTAGCCCTTCATATGCTGTTCCAAAGTTTTCCTCGAGAGGAATCCATACTT
>JAGGUU010000028.1 GCA_021158305.1 Candidatus Bathyarchaeota archaeon | reverse complement strand
GTTTCTCAATCTTGAAGTCCGCAGCCTTATTCTTGTAGATTATGGCAATCTCAGAGTTTGATACGCATACAACTGGATTAGCTCCAGCCTTCGAATGCCACCAAGTATCTGTTCCTTCACGATCTATCGTAAAGCCTTCTATATCTACATGCTTAGCGGACATTACCTTGAAGCCGCATGCCCCAAGTTCTCTTATTAAGCTCTTGATAAGCGTGGTTTTACCGCTTTTCTTCCGGCCGATAACAGCCACAACCGGTATCCTTAGCAATGAATCTCACCATCAAGCTAACCGTAAAGGAAGCAACTATAGCATTTCAAATGATCTTTCAAGGATAGATTTAATCTTCAATCTATCCTTTTTCTCCATCCTAATTCTAGGCTTCATTCTCTCTAAACACTCTTTGATATTAAGTAGATTTATCTTCTTCATATCTATGCATATAGCCCTCGGATTAATCGGGTATATCTTCTTATCCGGATATAGCTTGTTGGCTCTATATGAGAGAGCCTCCTCTGTTCCAAGAAGAAACGTGTCTCCCTCAAGCTCGTTAATTGCCTTCAACATCTGGCTTGTGCTCCCTATATGATCCGCAATCTCCTGATTTTCTGGAAGAACTTCTGGATGCACAAGCACCTTGGCAGATGGCCTCTCACTCTTAGCTCTCTCAATATGGTAGCGGGTAATCAGATATTCATGCACGTAACAGCAACCGTTAGGTGGAACCGCTATAATCTCTTTGCCAGTCCTCTCCGCCACGTAAGCGGCGAGGTTCTTATCAGGCCCAAAAAGCACAGTCTCTTCATCAAGCTTGGAGATTAACTTAGTTGCAGATGCACTCGTCACAATGTAATCCGCATGAATCTTCGCTTTTGCATAAGAGTTCACGTATAGAACGAGTGGAGCTCTAGGATACTTCTCCCTAAACTTTTTGATCGTTCTAACATTCAGAAAATCCGCTAGTGGACAGCCAGATTCCCTTACCGGATGAAGAATGATCTTCTCTTCGTTAAGAACCGCGACTACTTCAGCCATAAATGAGACTCCAGCTAATACTATCACGTCCGCATCTGCATTTACCGCTTTTCTTGCAAGTTCTAAGCTATCGCCAACATAATCAGCAACATCCTGAACCTCTGGAGACTGATAGTTATGCGCTAAAATTACGGCTCTGCGTTTCTCACAAAGGCTTCTAATGTCCTTCTTCAACTTGTCAACATAGCGATTATGAATCAAATTATATGCACCCTCTCTTATTGATTGCAGTGATACAATTAAATCTTTAGAGTATGTGGTGAAATAGAGAAGGCTTTAAGTATAATCGTGGATCTTTGAATACGCGTACAGAAGGGCATCTTTGAGAAAGCATATTATCCGGTAGGTGTCGGCGTATTGAGCCAGTGGGATCTCATAATCGTTGGAGGTGGAGTAGCTGGACTCACCGCGGGAATATATGGCTCCCGCAGTGGACTTGAAACACTAATTCTTGAAGAGAACATTCCCGGAGGCCAAGCGGCGTATGCTCCCATAATTGAGAATTACCCGGGCTTTCCCGAAGGAATAAGCGGAATGGAATTAGTTAGCAGGATAATCAAGCAGGCTGAAAGGATGGGGGTTGAGATTCACCAGCTCGAAAAAGTAACAAGTCTTCACGTCGAGGCTGCGAAGAAACAAGTGATAACTGACAAAGCAGTTTACGAGGCTGCTGCGGTAATTATAGCTTCGGGTTCTCATCACAGAAAGCTAGGTGTGCCGGGTGAAGAAGAATTCCGAGGCAGAGGCGTAAGCTACTGTGCGGTATGTGATGGGCCTTTCTTTAAGGATAGAAGGGTAGCTGTTGTTGGAGGCGGAAACTCCGCCGCCGTTTCGGCTGTATACTTATCAAACATTGCTTCAGAGGTTCATCTTATTCATCGACGAGGAGAACTAAGAGCGGAAAAAGCTCTAGTTATGGATCTTCAAAAAAGGAACGTGAATATGATGTGGAACACGAACGTAAAGGAGATTAAGGGCGATACAAGAGTGAGGAAAATAGTTTTATTCAATAACGAGACGGGAGAAACGAGCGAGCTTGAGGTTGACGGTGTTTTCATTCAGATAGGCGAAGTGCCCAATAGTAAGTTCGCCCGAGAAGCTGGCGTTAAGGTAGATGAAAAGGGCTACATTATTGTTGATAGTAGGCAAAGGACGAATCTGAAGGGAATCTTCGCCGCTGGAGACGTGACAGCATGCCCAGTCAAACAGATAGGAACAGCGGTTGGTCAAGCAATAGTAGCGGCAAACGAAGCCTTCGGGTATATTAAAAGACCATACTATTATTATTTATGAATGTTTTCAAGATATTCATGGCTTAAGAAGGTGAATGAAAATGTCGGAAGAGGAAGATGAGGAACTTAAGAAGATTAGGATGAAGAAGCTTATGGAGCTCAAACGAAAGTTTTTGGACGATAAACAAGAGAAGCAAATAGCTTTTCCGAAGGAGCCAATAGAATTAACCGACGCATCATTCAGCAAGTTTGTCCAGAAGTATCCGCTGGTAGTTATTGATTGCTGGGCTCCATGGTGTGCCCCATGCCGCATTTTATCTCCGATAATAGAAGAGATGGCTCACGATTACGCTGGAAAGATTGCGTTTGGAAAGGTCAACGTGGACAAGAATCCTAGAGTAGCTATGGAGTATGGAATAATGAGCATACCAACGTTGCTTGTATTTAAGAATGGCAGATTGATGGATAGGATAGTCGGCGCTATGCCCAGGAAACTTCTAGAGCCAAGAATTACGCGTTTTCTCTAAATATGTGAGCGCCTTAAGGACTTATCATAAATCAATCATCAAGCATATGAAGAAATATTCATGCTCTCGTTCATAAGCCTCTTTTTCTGAAAGATTTTGAGTAATAAAAAAAGGCATTCTTTAAGATTATGATCAAACTTATTTTTCTCCGGTTGAAATGAGAGAGATCATTGAGTCTCTGAGGAGAGATTTAGGAGAGGAGATTTCTAAAATTAAGATCGCAGATGTTAGAATTGGAGTGATATATACGGGTGTCCTTCTCTCTACTGGACATGGAGGCGTGGCCTACACGCCTATATATGAGTTTACAACATGCCCCGTTTCTAAGAGGGCAGGTGAAATCTCCGGAACTCCAGCCTCAGACGCTGTTCGAATGTTTTTCTCATCCAATCTCATCGAGGTAGCTGTAGGAGTAGCTTTGGTGAATGCTCTTTCCCAAGTATCTTTCGAGAAGCATCCCGAAAAGTATGTTATCTCGAATATTGATGTTTTAGAATTAATCAGTCGCGCGATAAAGTATCAATGGTTGGATACTTTGGACCATTAATTCCCAAGGTTCTAGAAAGAACTAACGAGGTGTTCATTTTTGAAAAGAGAACTGTTACTGACGATCGAGTAAGGATTGTATCATCATCTAACATGCCCGAGATTCTTCAATCATCAGATGTAATTCTGATAAGCGGAAGCACGCTTGTAAATAAAACTCTAAACAGAATCTTGAGGTTCACTGGAAGAGCTAGGGAAGTTGTGCTTCTAGGACCAACTGCTAGTATGATTCCGCATCCCCTATTCAGAAAAGGGATCACAGCGGTTATGGGTGTGAAAATAAGAGACCCAAACATTATGCTTAGGATAGTCAGCGAAGCTGGTGGTACACAGCAGATGCTGGCTAAATGCGCCGAGAAGATATCCTTACTGAAGAGGGATCATGAGGGACTCTATTAGGTTTTCATCATGCTCTAATGTTTTATTGACAGTATGGTATTACATATGGCCCGTCTGGTATAGCGGTGATCTTTGATTCCGCGCCGACCAGTCGAAATGAGATATCCAGAGCTTCTTCTACATTAGAGGCAGGGATGAGGTGCATATCCTCAAGTAGACTATGCTTAATGTTCTTAGTTACCACTATCACATTTGCTACTTTAAGCGTCTTAGCCAGTATATGGGCTTCCCATTGATCTTTAATCGGCTCATTCCTCTTAATTCTCTCTAGCACTTCATCTGGACTTTCAGCCTCAGCCATGAGCTTGTAGAATTCTTCGTGACCCCGACCGATTCCATCGATGCATTCAGATAGGATTATTATGACGCCGCCTCTCTTAACAATAGCCTCACCCGTGGAGATGCCTTTAACTGCCTGGTATAGATCTCTATCTAGTGGATATCCTCCATTGGATGTGATAATTATGTCCGCCCTTGATGGAACCTTCACTTTCACCTTTTCTTCAAGGAACTTGACGCCGGCAATATGCGCCCTGTATGGATCTCCAGCAACGGCTCTAGAGACTCTTCCGTTACGGCTCACGATGACGTTCAGGATGTAATCTAGTCCCGCCATCTGAGCCGCTTCGACCATATCTTCATGTATCGGGTTTCCCTCTATTATGCCGCTTCTGGCTTTAGGATGACTAATCATCTTGAAGCTGTGATTCTGGTATATGCTCTCTCTGCCAGCTACTCCTGGAAGAATCGATTTTCTACCTCCACTATAACCGGCAAAGAAGTGAGGCTCAATCAAGCCAGTCGCGATTACTAGATCATAGTCGACAACGAGCTTATTCACCCAAAGCTTAGTTCCAAAAGACGTTCTTCCAAGATAGACAAGCTGTTCATCGTCTTCTGCATCATGGTTTACAAGCTCCACGAGATTCGACACTTCTCCATAAAATTCTTTAAGTTCACTTCTGGGAAGTGGTTTATGAAGCCCATTTGCAACAAGCGCGGTTATATTTTCCGCTTTACATCCTGCCGATTCAAGCTCCTCTAGAAGAGGAGGAATCATCTTATCATTAGGCGCAGCTCTTGTATAATCGCTAAGTATAATGAGGATGTTCTTTTTGCCGGAAGCTATCTTCTTCAATCTCTCCATTTCTATAGGGTTACGTAAACTTCTCTTCACCTCTT
>JAGGUU010000099.1 GCA_021158305.1 Candidatus Bathyarchaeota archaeon | reverse complement strand
GGGATAAGGTATTAATTGTATCTTCTCAAGCTTAGTGGGCTGGAATGAGATTAAGGGGGCTCTTCAGGTCAAGTAAACCTCACAGCATCCTAGTGAAATGGGTTCTCCTATCCACTATAATAGGATTCCTAACTGGGATATTCGTATCCTTACTCGAGATTGCCGTAATGGAGATTCTCAACGATATTTTTGGGCTAGTCCTTAGGAATCCCTGGCTCCTACCACTGATTCCCACAGTAGGCCTCACTCTTACAGGTCTGATAAGAGATAGGTTCGTTGAAAACTCCTACCTCCACGGAACCGAAGAGGTGCTCGATGCCTACCATTATAGGGATGGAGACCTCTCCCTGAAAGATGTACCTGGAAAGATCATAGCCTCCATCTTGACTATAGGAATGGAGGGAAGCGCGGGTCTGGAGGGACCTAGCATTCACATTGGTGGCTCAGTAGGGGCTGCGCTGAGAAAGCTCCTTGCTAAGATAGGTATCGAGGAGGATGGAAGGATTCTGCTCCTCACAGGAGCGGCCTCTGGAATTGGAGCAATATTTAAGGCTCCGCTGACAGGCCTAATGTTCTCGCTAGAGGTCCCATATAAGGATGACATGGCTCATCAAGCAGTAGTGCCTGCTCTCATATCTTCTGTAGTGTCTTATATCACATTGGTATCTATACTCGGTGCAGAACCTCTCTTCAGGCATTTTCGGCCATTTAAAGGCCTAGATCTCTATGTTATAGCACTAAGTCTCATTGAAGGTCTGTTGATTGGAATAGCAGCCATTTTCTTCGTGAAGTTGATGGATTACGTGGAGAGGATTTGTAGAGGGAAGAAATATGTCTATAGGGGCTTAGTTGGAGGGACTTCGCTGGGAGCTCTAGGATTGATCACCCTACTGATCTATGGTGGACTTTACCCTCTAGGCCTCAGTTACGACTTAGTTAGGGCTTCCTTCAGCGTTAAAGACCCATACTTCTTTCTAATAATGGCTATCCTTAAGATGATAGCTACCGCACTTACTCTAGGAAGCGCTGGTATAGGGGGGGTCTTCATACCATCTATAGTTATCGGAGCCTCCCTCGGATCAGCATTAAGCGCATTAGACCCTGATGCCATGAGTCTCTTTGTTGCCATCGGTATGTCTTCCTTCTTATCAGCCGCCTTTAAGACCCCTCTTGCCTCAGTGACATTCGTAGCCGAGACCACTGGATCCGAATCCTATATAATACCCGGCTTAATAGCATCAGCTGTTTCCTACCTGATAACTGGAAACTATTCATTACCTAAAAATCAGAAGTATGTAGAATCTGCTAGAATTGAAGAATTAGAGAGGGTTAAGGTCAAGGAGCTAATGGGACCACCTCCTCCCATACTAAGCTCAGAGATGACCATAAAGAGGTTCTTCAGCGAGCACTTCCTCAAGGACCACACCTTCTCGGTATTCCCTATCGCAAGCAAGGATGGAAAACTAATAGGAGTAGTGACGATAAATGATGTAGATAGCGTACCCCCAATAGAGTGGGATAGGACAAAGCTAATAGATCTAGTAAGGAAGGTAGAATTCTTGGATCCTGAGGAAAACCTGATGGATGCCCTAGATAAAATGTATGACTACGATATGTGCTGCTTACCGGTAATCGATCATGAAACGGGAGAGGTAGTGGGCACTCTATCAGCTGATGCCATAATAAGGTTATTAGAGCATAAGAGGAAGTTGAAGAAGTATCCAATATTTTTGAGAAGGTAGATGGACAGGAATCTATCCCTATTTTTCTGCATCATACTAGTTCGTATGAAGAATTTATTCGTATGACTCTGTCTAACCTGTTATGAAGTCCCTTAGCCTCTTCACCGGCGTGTGTAGGAAAGTTTGCGTAACCGTGTATGTTTAAATTTTAAGGTCTGTAGAGGACTATTGTCCCAAATTAAGCCCACTTGGCGGGGAGGTATTTGAAATACCTAGATAGAATATAAAAGGAAGAAAAATGGATAAGACCGGACTACTGCATAGTCTGCATGACTTGCGCCAATGTCTGCCCCTTCGGTGCGGTTTACGCATGGAGGATGCACTAACTAATCACTGCCCTACTGAGATAAGCGATAAGGAGATTTGATCCTCCACTTTGTCCCTTGGGGAGTATCCTGAAGTTCTATTCCTAGATCCCTAAGCCTCGATCTTATCTCATCCGCTAAGTCGAATTCCTTCCTTTCCCTGAGGATACTCCTCACATCTATGAGGATTGATACCAACGTCTTTAGCAAAGATATGTCTACCTGTGATTCTAACCTTAGTCCCAAGACATCTGCTAGCTCTAAGAATGTGGAAGCTATCTGGCTTTTGCCTTTTGCCGTAATAGTTCCTACGCTATCTACATAACTGTTCACCATCCTCACCAGTTCAAAGAATTGGGCTAAGGCATTTGCAGTGTTCAAGTCATCCCTTAAAGAGCTGAAGAACTTCTCCTTCAGGATAGCTACGTCTGAAAGTAGCTTTTCCTCGTTCTCCGTTACTTCCTCTAGTTCGGCCATCTCTAGCAGATTTCTATAGCTGTTCTCTATTCTCTCAAAACTGCTCTTAGCTTGGTCCATTAACTCCCATCTGAAGTCAAGGGGAGACCTATAGTGCCTTGAGAGCAGGAATATCCTGATCACATTAGCGTTATATTTCCTCAGGGCCTCCCTTATTGTGATGAAATTACCGAGAGATTTGGACATCTTCTCACCATTGACGGTCAGCAGTCCTACATGAATCCAGTACTTAACGAAGGGTTTAACCCCGGTGTAGCTCTCTGCCTGGGCTATTTCGGCCTCGTGATGGGGAAAAGCAAGCTCTATCGCACCTCCATGAATGTCATACTGCTTACCAAAGTGCTTCAACGTAATAGCTGTGTCCTCTATATGCCAGCCCGGCCTCCCGTATCCCCAAGGAGATTCCCAACCAAATTCTTCTCTAGGCCTATTTCTCCACAATGCAAAGTCTCCAGGGTTCCTCTTGGTGGGATCGGGCTCAATCCTATGAACCCTTAGGTCCTCTGGCTTTTGACCTGACAGCTTGCCATAATCCGGGAATGTCATTATGTCGAAGTAGACCCCTGTCTCAGTTACATAGGCGTGATTCTTCCTTAGTAGGACCTCTATCTGGTCAAATATCTCTTGTAGGTAGTCCGAAGCTCTGGCATAGAGGTTCACGCTTGTAACATTCAGAGACTTCATATCCTCGTAATAGTACGTCTCGAATTCCCTAGCAAGTTCTAAGGGATGTTTACCCTCCTCTCTAGCTCTATTGACTATCTTATCGTCCACGTCAGTTATGTTCACTATGTAGAACAGGGAGTAACCCATCTTGCGGAGGAATCTAGCTAGGGTATCATAGAAAACGAAGACCCTAGCATGCCCTAGGTGAGAATAGTCGTAGACTGTGGGACCACATACGAACATGAAGACCCTATTTCCATAGAGGGGTTTAAAGGTCTCCAAAGACCTAGAAAGAGTATTATACACCTTTATCTCAGCAAAGGCCGTCACCCATCGGCAACACCTACGCCTAGAAGGGACTTCACCTTATAAAGCTTTCTAACACTGGTTCTGTTAACTTACTGTTGGTGGAATTGAAAAATAAAAATTATTGAGTTTCGGTTCTCGTTTCATCCGAAACAAACCTAGTCAACTTAGTTTGATAATAAGCAGCTTCTCTTATCAAATCTTCCCAACCGTTTTCTATATTCAAATTAACTCCACAAGCTTCAGCAGGTGTTTTATCTTTTAAGCCCAGATGAGTTCTAAAGAATGTTTAGTTTGCTCATGGATTATCACAATGATCTCGTAGAGATTCGGGCTTATTTTCTGGTTTAATAATGTGCTTAACGCTTTTGGCAATAACCTTGATTCTCAATACACGGGAATGATCGCGTTTATTTCAACCATCTTATCACTTATAAACAGCTTCTATTTTTTTAACTATGTTTTTCCAGTCATACTTTTTAACCTCTTCGAATGCAGCAGCTGAAATTTTCTTTGAGAGATTTCGATCCAAAAGCAATTCAACTATTTTTTCAGATAATTCTTCTGCATCACCTTTTTTTACAATAAATCCTGTTTTTCCATTTTTTATTAATTCTTTTATTCCTCCATCATCGGAAGCAATTACAGGTGTTTTTGAAGCCATTGCTTCTAAAAGAACTATACCGAAGGATTCTCCGTAAAGGGAAGGAAGAACAAATACATGGGAACTTTGATAAATTTCTACGAGCTTTTCTTTTTTTACTTCCCCTATTATAGAAACATTTTTGCTTAGACTTAAAGCTCGTACCAGTAAATCTGCTATGGAAGAAAAGTAACCGCTACCCACAAGCGTTAGATGTGCATCTTCCACTTCTCGTTTAACTTTTTGAAAAGCCTCTAAGAGAACATGGACTCCCTTTCGGTAAGTAAATCTTCCAACGAAAAGCACGCTTTTTCCATCAAATGTTTTAACTTTAGGCGAAAACTCATCGACACTTATTCCATTCCCTATTATCTCTATCTTCTTTGATGTAAAATGTGATATAAATTTTGCAGCTGCACGACTCACGGCAATTATTTTGTCAGCATTATCGATATATTCCCTGTAAGGGAAAAGGATGTAAGACGATGGCTTCCACATGTAATCAAAATCGTACAAGAACTGGATGGAGTGGTTGGTTAAAACGGTTTTTATCCCTAACTTTTTGCCTATGGATATTGAAAGAAGGGATATCGGTGAGAATGCGTGATGCCCGTGAATTACATCTGGTTTAAATTCTTTTATTTTCTTTTCAAGCTCGGAAGTTTGGGGTATGTCCAATACTCTTGAAGTTTTAAAAATTGAATTCACGCGGATCACATGTAACCCATGCTGTCTATCATCAAACTTTGCTTTTTTTGTGATTATCACTACCTCGTGTCCTCTTTCTTCCAAAGCCCTTGCCAAACCTTCTATATGAGTTGTTATCCCTCCTATTTTTGGATAAAAATAATCGCTACAGAGTGCTATCCTCATAATAAAACACCCACCAATATTTTAATTTCAATCAATTCTTGATCATCTTGGCAGCAACAAACATGCCTCGCTTTGCTGCGTACTTGCTATTTCAAAGAAGTCTTTTCTGATTAAAGGTTCTCCACCGCTGAATGCTAAAGCCGTAACCCCAGCGTCAGCAATCACATCCACAGCCTTTAAAGCTTCTTCCGTGCTCAATTCATCTTTCCACGGCTTTCCGGTAGTAGAGTAGCAGTGCTTGTAGCGAAGGTTGCAGGCGTACATTAAATCCCAGATAACAAGGAATGGCGCTTCCGGAACGAAGGGCTTGCGAATTCCGAAGTCAGTGATGCCTCGCAAAACGCTCGCAAATCCTCTTCGCCAACAAATGTCTCTCAGCTTTTCCTTTAACTCATCTTCTTCATTCCCGAATGCTTTCAAGCCGGCGTCGATCAGGCGGAGGAGTATCTTAAACTCCGCATCCACGTCCTCTCCGTATGCAAAAGCTCTGAGCAGTTTATCCGGCCTTGTAGTTTCACCATCTTTTTCGAGAAGCCTTTTTATTGCTCTTTTAGATAAAGGATCGGTAGCTATCAGACTGAACAGCATAACTGGGTTCATATTTTCACCTTTTCTTAGCTAATGGCAACCTATAATAGATATTCTTAAGTTATCCTATTTACTAAAAAATGTATCGAATTTTGTGAAGTTCATAATTTTTAGAATCTCAAGAATACCTTAAATTTTTACATAAGTTCATATATTGGGCTTCTGACGCGCGCTCAACAAAGGTGAGAAAAATGAAGAAGAAAGAGTGGATGAAAGGTTTCCTTGGATTCTTCGGGTTTCTTGGATTTAATACATTTAAAACAGGTAACTATTGGTGGTTATTATGGTTTCTTTGGTTTACGTAGTTTTATTATTTCAAATACTTAAAAGGTGGTAAGAGAAAATGAAAAGGAACTCAGTAAAAGTTATCAAATGGATACTTGCGATATGCTTGCTTTAAACTTCATATTTTCATTGCTCATTGCAAGTGTAAATCCGGAAGCTTGGTTCTTTGAACACAAACTTGGTGGAACAGAAGCTACGTGTTGGCTGATTACCAACGGATTTGCTGGAGTTATAATGCATTCTCTCTTATGTGGGGATGGAAATATGATCTGCTGGCAACATTCCTTTTCTTCTCGATGGATTTCGTAGATACTTTGCTCATTCCGGTGAAATTCTTTTTGCCAAGCCCATTCTTTTCCATAGGATTGATTATCTCGTT
>JAGGUU010000088.1 GCA_021158305.1 Candidatus Bathyarchaeota archaeon | reverse complement strand
CCTATCTGTTCAAGAACATTATGTTGCGTCTTGATACCGCCTTGCGTCTCGATTATATCCGCCAGTATTGTTCCTTGAACTAGAAATCTGCTATTCTCACGTTTAGCTATCTCGCTTAGGGTCTCATAGAAGGTTCTTCTAAATGCTTTTCGTTTTTCCTCAGCATCCCTCAATCCTTCCAGAGCACTAAGAAACTTTTCTTGAACAGGTTCTATCTTAACTGGGAGGTTAAGCGGCGGTTTAGAAAGAGTTTCAGCAACTTTCTCTGGTTCTCCTTTTCTCATGAAGGCGTCGTCTAGGATGACGCATATGAGGTTATCTCCTATAGCGATGTGGGTTAATACAGCGCATGTTGAGCTATCAACTCCTCCAGAGACTGCTATGAGCGCCTTCTCCCTCCCTATAATTTCCTTTATCTTTTTAACTTGTATGTCAACGAAATGTTTAGGGTTAAATTCTTCCATCCTCTGTTTATCTCCCATATGGCAAATTGAACAGAAGATTTTTCTTTTTCTCTATTTATTATTTCCTCATAATTTAGACCTAAGCCTTATAGGTATGTATAGAAGATATCTTTCATGTTATGTGGGGATAGATGTAGGTGTGAAAGGCTATGAAGCTCGTGACTGTTCTTCTTCCTGAGGCTTATCTTGAAGGCTTAGATGAATTAGTAAGGCAGAACATGTATCCGAGCAGAAGTGCGGCCATACGAGCCGCGGTCAGGGATTTATTGAGACGAGAGCTCTGGAAAAGCAGATAGATAAGCCGATATTTTTCATTCATTTTTTCTTTGTTATATAGTGCTGGAATCTTCATTCTATGAAGGCTTATTAATTTGGCAACGCAATAATCGAAAAATGGAGGAGTAGGTGATGGCTAAACTTGCTCTGAAAGGAGGCAAGCCAGTAAGAACCAAGCCTTTTCCTAAATGGCCAGTCTTTGATGAAAGGGAATTGAAGGCCTTAAAAAATGTCTTAGAGAGCGGAGTTTGGGGCATCAGAGGGAAGTTCCAAAAAGAGTTCGAAGAAAAATTTTCATCATATCAGCATGCGAAATACGGGGTTTCAGTAGTTAATGGTTCCGCGGCGCTAGAGATCTCTCTTAGAGCTCTTGGAGTAGGCTGTGGAGATGAAGTTATTATTCCCGCGTATACATTTATGGCTACAGCTATATCCGTACTATACGTAAATGCTGTTCCCGTCTTTGCTGATATAAACCCTGAAAGTTACACTATTGATCCAGAAAGCGTTGAGTCTTTAATCTCAGATAAGACAAAGGTCATCTTGCCAGTCCATATATCCGGAAGACCCGCCGATATGGATGCATTATTATCGATCGCTAAGAAGCATGACCTATATATTCTGGAAGACGCTTGCCAAGCATGGGGTTCTGAATGGAAAGGACGAAGAGTCGGGGCGATAGGCAACATAGGAGCCTTCAGCTTCCAATCAAGCAAGAATATAACAAGCGGGGAGGGCGGGATGATCGTAACCAACGATGAAGATCTATATCTCAAGGCCTGGTCTCTACATAACTGTGGAAGATCTCTTAAGGGACCTTGGTATAGGCATGAGCTTCCTGGAGGAAACTATCGAATGACTGAGTTTCAAGCTGCCATTCTTCTGGTTCAGCTGGAGAGACTTGACGAGCAGACTGAAAGAAGGATGACTAATGCACGTTATCTCGACGAAAAATTATCCAAAATAGATGGTATAAGACCTCTCAAAAGAGATGAACGTGTGACTAGAAATTCTTATCATCTTTATATCTTCAGATACGATCCTGAAGCCTTCGGAGGAATTTCTAAAGCCAAGTTTGCTGAAGCAATGCAAGCCGAGGGAATCCCTGTTAGTGTAGGCTACTCTAGACCCCTATATAAGGAGCCCTACTTGAACTACTTTAAGAAATGTCCACTTTCCTGTCCTTACTATGGAAAATCCGTAGATTATTCTAAGGTGAAGCTGCCAGTCACAGAAAAGGCGTGCTATACTGAAGGATTATGGATTCCGCAAAATGTGCTTCTTGGATCCAGAGAGGATATGGACGACATAATCATGGCTTTCGAAAAGCTACAAGAGAACGTGAATGAGCTCAAAGAATAATCTTTTTCACTTTACTAAATCTCAATCTAAAGAATGTAACTCTTGAAAAGTTATGTATTTACCAATGGATGCCACAAGATTGTTTGCAAGATTCTCCAGAAATCTAAAAAGTATATAAGTTACATTAGAAATCCTTAATTAAAGTCAAAGTATCCTTTTCATGAAGGCGAGATGGACCGTTATGAAGAGCCAAGAAAACTTTGAGATTTATTCAGCAAGTATCTGTCCAGTCTGTTTTAGAAGGATTCCTATGAGGATATATGAAGAGGATGGTGTGATCTATCTTGAAAAGACCTGCCCCGAACATGGGAAGTTCGAGGATGTTTATTGGGGAGATGCTGAGATCTATAAATGGTTCTATAAGAACTGGAACTCGGCGAAGTATATGGGGTCAGGCTTAGAGAATCCCCTGACTGAGATCGATAAAGGATGCCCTTACGACTGTGGTTTATGCCCGCAGCATAAAACGCATACTATCTTAGGCATAATTGACGTGACTAATCGTTGCAATATGGCTTGTCCAATCTGCTTCGCGTATGCAGGAGCCGCAAATTATGTTTATGAGCCTACATATGAACAGATCGTTGAGATGATTAAGCTTCTAAGATCTAATAGTCCATGGCCCTGTAATGCTCTCCAGTTCAGCGGTGGAGAGCCTACGTTGAGAAATGATCTGCCAGACTTAATTCGTGAAGCACATAAGGCCGGAATAACTCATGTTGAGGTTAATACTAACGGTTTGAGACTAGCTGAGGACATAGAATACTTCCGAGAACTCTACAAAGCCGGCATGAATACTGTTTATCTACAGTTTGATGGGTTAAGAGAGGAAATCTACAAGAAACTCCGAGGTAGAACGGATCTTGTGCCGATAAAGAATAAGGTTTTAGAGAACGCAAGGAAGATCGGTTTAAGATCTATCGTTTTGGTAGTTACCCTTGCTAGAGGAGTGAACGATAAAGACTTAGGAGATATAATTGAATACGCCATTAAGAATCGCGATGTTGTAAGATGCGTTAATATTCAGCCTATTTCCATGGCTGGAAGAGCACGTAAAGAAGAGATGCGGAGGATGCGTATAACAATACCGGATGCTATTAAACTGATAGAACAGCAGACGGATGGGAGGATTCTAGTCAAAGACTGGAGACCCGTGAATTGGCCCGTGCCAATATCGAAAGGTATGGAAGTGCTGAAGGGCAGGCCGTATCCTGTATTTACAATGCATCCGATGTGTGGAGCCTCAACCTTCATAGTGATTGAGGATGACTCTTACACGCCTATAACACGCTATGTTGACGTGGATAAATTCGCGGAAATCTTCTGGAATATATACTATCTCGGAATTAAAGGGAGGAAGACGCGAGCTAAAGCTGAGATTGTTAAGTTTCTGCCCATGGTCAAGTCGGGTCTCATAAGAGGCTTGATAAAGGATGTGGTGACTAAAGGAAGCTATGAAGCCTTAGCATCGCTAATGTACAAGGTTATTATGATAGGAATAATGCATTTCCAAGATGTATGGAATATAGATCTTGACAGAATCCAAAGATGCGCGATACATTATGCAACCCCTGATGGAAAAATCCGATCGTTCTGCACATACAACAGCATCTATAGAAGTGAGGTGGAGAAACAATTCGCGATTCCAATAAGCGAATGGACTAAAAGAACAGGCAAGAAACTTAATGAGCCTGTTTGATCTTCTTCGATTCGACGATTTTTCGACATTTTTATGAGTTTTAAGATCTAAATGCTGAATATATTCTACTTTATGTCGCGTTCCACCAAGCTTTTGTTATATATGCCATTTAGTTCCTAGATATTTTTAGGAGGGATCGTATGGCTAAAACTGTCAGGTTCAGCGTATCAATAAGTTCTGATCTACTAGAAAGGTTTGATCATGCCATAAAAGAGAGGTCTTATGATAGTAGATCCAAGGCTGTAAGAGATATGATCGTGAACTTTCTAATTGAAAGAGCATGGGAGAGGTCAGATGAGGAAGTGATGGGTTCATTAACAATACTTTACGATCACGAAGTAAAGGGGCTCGTCGAAAAGCTCCTTGACATTCAGCATGAAAATCGAGAGGTTATCATTTCGACAATGCATATACATGTTGACGAACGAAACTGTATGGAGATTCTTGCAGTGAAAGGGTATCCTAAAGAGATAAGAAACTTATCTGATAGAATCTTGAGTTGTAAAGGCGTGAAGCACGGTAAGCTCGTTATGAGCTCCGCCGGAAAGGAAGTAACCTGTTAGAAAGAGATTCAGTTAGCACTATGGAAATTAGCCTCATAGTTAGGGCTATACGCAACTGTGCCACGGAAAAACTAGATCCCTAATCGTGAGATGATCATGGCGTGGTCTTTCTCGTATGGTTCGAGATCAACAACTTCAGATATCTCAAATCCTTCATTTCTCAGTATATCAACTTCTCTACGGTAAATCTCTGACGGTTCTTTGGTGACATCTATACTTCTTGCTTTCACCGCAAGCATGGTCCATCCGCCATCCTTTAAGAAGATTTTCGCATTATTGGATAGAATGAGAGCTTGCTCAGGCTGAGCAACATCACAGTATATAACGTCAACTTCGCCTACTAAGGTCGCATACTTCGTTGGAAATCTAGCATCAGCCAGTATTGGAGCCATATTTAAGCGGAATCTGCAAACATTGTCTATAAGGTCACGAATCGATCTATGTGAAAATTCAATGCAGTACACGTAGCCTTTTTTCCCGACTATGTCTGATACGTGGCTTGCCGTTGTTCCGGAGGCTGCTCCAAGATATAGAACCTTACTGTCTTTTTTGATGGGAAGATTTTCCATCCCCCTCAGTATGGCAGCTGCAAGTTTGCTTCTAAATGGATCCCAAAGCCTATATTCTTCTTCTCCAACTTGTATCAGTCTCTCTCCATAAACGTTTCTTCCAGGTGTGAGGTTTCTTGTAGCTATCCTCTTGGATCCATCTTCTAGGATCACATCATATACGCCTTGAAACCTTTGATTAGGCGTAACCTTTATGCTCATTTTCTTCTCTCCCTGTGCTTTTTCCTAAGCGTCTTCTGTTTGGAACTTTTCTTTTTTATCTCTTCTATCTTCTCAAGTAGATCCTTCTTTAGCTGATCTCCAATGTATACGTCGCTGAATATATCGGTTCTTGCGGCTATCGCTATCTTTCCAGCCAAGGCTCTGGAGATTTTTCCCCTTAAGGATCTTTTTGATCCATGGACTAAGACGTGCTGGAAGAGAACACCATGCTTCGGCGGGCGGGCTCCAGTCCTTAAGGATCTGAAGAGGGCTTTCTCTGCTCCTAAAACCTGTATCGTGCTTGATGGCATTTTAGCTAGGTTCTCTAAGCCTCCTGCTATTGCTATCAGTTTTGCTCCAAGTATTGGTCCAGCTATGGCTGAAAGATTGGGAGCTTCTTCCTTCATCATCTCTTTAAGGTATCCTTCGATTTTTCTTCTGGCAGTAAGTAGATTCATGTACTGACTGCAAAGGATCTGTATTTTATCTATATCGTCATCTCGAAGGTTAGCACCCATAGATGTCTGGGCAGCTTTAACAACTTTGTTAATCTTTTCCTTAGGCAAACTGGTTTTCCTGAGATTCTCTTCCGAGAAGTTTTTCCTTTCCCCTAGATCACGCACGAGCTTCGCATATGTTTCATGATTGTTTATTATACGTGAAAGCTCGGGGAAGTGAAGCCCATACCACTCACGTATTCGATTTGCGAAGAGGTTTAATGTCTTGTCTAAGTCGTCTAGGGTTTCAACTGCCTGAACTATTAGGAAATCTCTTCTTTCAGCAGCTCTTCTCACGGATGTTCTAGACATCTCCATGGAGACATCGTGTATTAGTTTGGCGAGTTCTGTCGACGATTTCAGAAACTGCGTCTTGACGGCATATTCTTCAATGTTCCTTCGAAAAGATTTAGCAACGCTTGATGGAGATTCTACCTCATAGGAGACTCCGAGCCGCTCATGTATGCTTCTTGCAAGGTCGAGATCCTCAAAAACGAAGACTTCATAACCTTTTTTCCTAAGCCTCTTAATTAACGTCTCCAGCTCGTCTATGACCTTGCCTGAGTTTATTCTTTCCAATCTCTCCGCAATCTCTACAGGCTTCCTTGGAAAGAGGCTTTCCTCAATAATCTTTCCTTCATCGTCTAATGCTAAAACCCCAATGACCGATGGCACGATGAATGCTTTCAATATCTTCACCGACTACATGAGATTATTGCTATTATAACCAATAACGTTTTTCATGCATGTGGAAAAATTCTTTTAAATAGTTTATAAATGCTGGTTTCCATCAGATTTTAGAGGGAAAATGCCTTTTATTAAGATGTTAATTTGCATAGAGGCATCGTGGTAGTATGCAGGTACAAATAGATGTTGAAATAGCGGGTTTAAGGCTCCGGAATCCTACGATTCTTGCTTCTGGAATTCTCGGGATGACGGCTGAATGTTTGATGGAGATAGCCCGCGCTGGGGCGGGAGCATTAACAACAAAATCCATAGGGTTGGAACCCCGTGAAGGATATAGAAATCCCACAGTTATACAAGTTGAGTGCGGAGTTCTGAATGCTGTTGGACTCCCGAATCCCGGGATACAAAGGTTTACTGAGGAAATTAGGAGACTACGATATCTGGAAGTTCCGCTTATAGTTAGCGTTTATGGTTTTTCCTCAGAAGAATATGCAAAAGTAGCTAAAATGGCGGCTGAGGCGGGTGCGGATGCCATTGAATTGAATCTCTCATGTCCTCACGTTAAAGGATCTGGGGCTGAAATCGGAAAGGATCCTAAGATGGTTGGCCTCGTAGTTGAGAAGGTTAAAAAAGCCGTGGATTGTCCAGTCTTTGCGAAGCTAACTCCGAATGTCGCAGATATAAGAGAGATAGCTGAGGCGGCTGCCTCGGCAGGTGCGGATGCTATCACGGCGATAAATACTGTACGGGCAATGGCTATAGATATCGAAACCTGTAGACCGATACTTGCAAATAAGATAGGAGGTCTCTCTGGAGGAGCGATAAAACCAATCGCTTTAAGATGCGTATACGAGATCTATGAGGCTATAGATATACCCGTGATCGGATGCGGAGGAGTGCGAACTTGGAGAGATGCTGTTGAATTCATGCTTGCCGGCGCGTCGGCCATTCAGATAGGCTCTGCAATCGCCTATGAAGGTCTCTCAATATTCAAAAGAATCGTTAATGGTATAGAAGATTATCTCGTGAGAAAAAAATTTAGAGGTGTGAGGGAGATAATTGGGCTGGCACACAAAGAATAACGAGGTTAGGATCGTTAAGATCGATAAAGTTAGAATTGAAACCCGTAATGTTAGGTCGATATTCTTCAGAGATGAACTCTCAGCTCTAGCTGAGCCTGGGCAGTTTTTGATGGTGTGGATTCCAGGTGTAGATGAGATTCCGCTAAGTGTATCGTCCATCCTGGATGGACTCGTATCGGTGACTGTTAAAGAAGTTGGTGAAGCGACTCATGCTCTCAATAATATGGCGAGGGGTAGCCTCATAGGGATCAGAGGTCCCTTCGGATCGCATTTTAAAATATCTGGAAAAAGAGCGTTGGTTGTAGGCGGAGGAATAGGGTCAGCCCCGCTTCTTCCACTCGTAGATAAGCTCCTCAGAAATGGCGTTAAGACTCTCTTTATAGAGGGAGCGAAGACTCGCTCAGAGATTCTCTTCCAGGATCGATTAAATCTCCTACGCGATGAATATGGTCTGGAGATAATATTCACAACCGATGATGGTAGCTATGGCGTTAAGGGATTAGCGACCGATGTTGCTGAGAGATATCTTTCTGAAAGGAGATTTGATTCCTTATATGCATGTGGAAAAGAGCCAATGATCCGCAAGCTCTTCCTTCTGTCTGAAAAGTATGCAGTTCCTATGCAAGCGAGTCTGGAACGCATTATGCGTTGTGCTATGGGAATATGTGGAAGCTGCGTTATCGGAAAGTATCGGGTCTGCAGAGACGGTCCAGTATTCGATTCCAAGCAACTCAGAGAGATCAGCAATGAATTGGGCAGATTTAAACGTGACTTTCGAGGGGAAAAAGTGCCTATTAAATAAGATGGATCTGATTCGTCAGTTATGCTTCATCCTAGAGCTTAAGGATGAATAGCCATCGCTTACTTTTGATCATTATATGCTACCCTAGAAAATATCCTCTTCACATTCAGCAAGCTAATAATATGCAGTGAGTATGGAAAATAATGAGTTTTGGAAGAAAAATAGTATTTCATACTCTAAGGGGAGGGTTAATATTATCTTTAGGATCCGCGAAGCATTTGAGGTGGAGAATTATGACCGGGATGATGAATGAAGATCTTCTGAAGAAGTATCTTGAAGAAACGGGAGTATGGTATAGGTTTATCGAGAAGAAAGAGACCATCCACACGGCTGACGCTGCGAAGGCAGCTGGTTTAGAGCTCCATCGAGTAACGAAAAACCTTGTTTCAAAGACAAATGAAGGCGAGTCCGTGCTACTTATAATCCCCGGAGATAAGAGAGTTCAGTTAAAATCCGCCGCTAAAGCCTTAGGAGTTCGCAGAGTATCTTTAGTATCTTTCGAAGAAGCCGAAAAGATAAGCGGCTATCCTCCCGGAGGAACCCCGTCGATTGGACATAAAACTAGGATGAGAACTGTTATCGATAAGTCTCTCCTACAATATGAAACTGTTTATTGCGGAGGAGGCTCCCGAAAAAGGCTTCTCGAGATAAGAACCGAGGATATTATAAGGCTGAATAATGCAATAGTCGCGGAGATCTCGAAATAATATAGGGAATACTGATTAGTGATGGAGGGAGTGTATGAAAGCAGTCGTCAAGTATGCTCATGGAAAAGGAAATGTTGAACTGAGAGACGTTCCGAAACCATCTCCAGGACCGGATGAGGTTCTCATCGAGGTTAAAGCAGCAGGTATCTGCGGTTCAGACCTTCATATCCTCGACGGAGATATAAAGCTTCCCATAAAGCCTCCCGTCATAATGGGCCACGAATTCAGCGGCATAATAGTGGAGGTCGGATCCTCTGTGACGAAGTGGAAGATTGGAGATCGTGTTACATCTGAGACATCCATTCATACGTGTGGCGAATGTTTACCATGCAAAACCGGAAACTATAACGTCTGTGCTGAGAAGAGGCTGATAGGATACTGGTTTAACGGAGCATTTGCGAAGTACTGTGTTGTGCCAAGTAAGCTTCTTCATAGGCTTCCGGAGAACGTTAGTTTTCTCGCTGGAGCCCTCTGTGAGCCTTTAGCTTGTTGCGTTAACGGAGTAGTGGAAAAGACGCGAATAAATCCTGGCGATGTCGTTGTAGTAGCAGGTCCGGGACCGATTGGTCTGCTAAGTATGCAGATCGCAAAGTCCCAGGGCGCATATGTGATTCTCTGCGGCTTATCTTGTGATGAGAGACGGCTTAAGCTTGGGGAGACGCTTGGAGCGGATTTAACTATTAATGTGGAAAAGGAGGATCCGCAGCGAATAGTCTCGGAGATTACTGACGGCTCCGGCGCTGATGTATTTATAGAGTGTTCAGGTTCTCCAAACGCCGCTCGAATGGGACTTCAGATCGTGAGAAGAATGGGTCAATATACTCAGATAGGATTATTTGGCAGACCGTTCAGCATCGACTTCGATCTTGTAGCTTATAAAGAGCTGAAGGTTCAAGGTTCTCTTGGACAGAGATGGACTTCCTGGAGCAGAGCCATAAGAATGCTTTCAAGAGGGTTAGTGAAAGCTGAGCCAATAATCTCAGATGTGCTGCCCTTACGTGAATGGAAGACTGGATTTGAAAAGTTTAGAAGAAAAGAAGCGGTTAAGGTTGTACTTAAGCCAGAATAGAATCTTGAAGAATATTCAGCGTTTGTCTATAAAAGGTAGGCTTTGAATGAAGATTAGTTCTCAACCCTAACGAGTCCTATCTTTAATGTTTCTCCCCCTATCTTGTAGGTTGCAACATATGCGTTCTTTGGAGGCTTAGATCTAAGAATGGTCTTCGAAAGAGTCTCATTTGATATGTAGCCTTCGAATTTCTCGAATACTTTGGAGAGCTCTGGTCCAGCCTCATAGTACGTCTCTATCCAGTCCGCGATATTAAATCCGGCTTCTTTTCTTTGGTTCTGTATTCGTCGAACAATATCTCTGGCAAGTCCCTCCATTTTAAGATCTTCAGTGATCCTTGTATCTATGGCCACTAGGATCTCATCCTCCTCCGCTATCGTGTATTCCTCTCGTGGTTGCATTTTCACCTCGACCTCCTCTGGGAACACTCTTATTTTTTGCCCCTCCACGTTTAATACGACGCTTTCTCCCTTATTGAGGATCTCCGCGAGTCTTTCGGCATTTTTTTCTATAGCCTCCCGTATCTTCGGGAATAATCTGCCATATTTTCTGCCTAAGATCTCTGGACGAGGCCTTACAGCGTACTTCATAGCCTCATGCTTCTCTGTTGATAACCGAAGATTCTTCACGTTCAGCTCATCCATGATGAGGCTGCTAAACTTTTCAATGCAGCTGAGTATTCCCTTATCCGCAATCACCAGCATCTCTGAAAGTGGCTGACGAATCTTTATTCCGGCTTTGCTACGTGCGGATCGTCCTAGGCTGCAAACTTTTATGACCAAGTCCATTTCTTCCATTAATTTCTCGTCAATCATTTTTTCATCTGGCTGAGGCCATCTGTTATGATGAACGCTTTCCGGAGCTTTCTTATTTACTCTACGGACGAGATTCTGATACATCTCTTCAGAGGTGAATGGTATAAAGGGTGCTAATAGTTTGGTGAGAGTCGTCAAGCATGTGTAAAGCGTTGTGTAAGCCGCGTTCTTATCTTCATCTTTTTCGCTCTTCCAGAATCGCCTCCTAGAACGCCTAACATACCATGTTGATAGTTCTTCAACGAACTTTTCAATCGCCATAGATGCATTGTATGGATCAAAGTCTTCCAGCCGCTCCGTTACATACTTGATTAGCACGTTTAGCTTTGAGAGAATCCATCGGTCTAAAAGTGAAAGAGACTTGTATTCAACCATATTTTTCGGAGTCCACTTGTCTAAGTTAGCGTAAGTTACAAAGAAGCTATAGATATTCCATAGTGGGATGAGAAAGCGTCGCTTAACGTCTTTAGCTCTTGTATATCCGAAGGGAAGATTGTTCTCCGGCCGCCAGCTGCAATACATCCACCTCATAACATCGGCTCCCATAGTCTCAGCGGCTTCATCGAACTCTATGGCATTCCCCCATGACTTATGCATCTCACGTCCATCTTCGCCTAGAACTAAGCCATGCCCGAAGCAAACCTTGAAGGGAGCTTTTCCTTCCATGATCGTGCTCATGGCGAGCATAGCATAGAACCAATTTCTGAACTGTCCCGGAAGAGATTCACAAACGAGATCCGCTGGGAACCATTCCCTCCAATACTTCCGATTTGTTCGATACTGGAGTGTTGAGTATGCGACGATCCCCGCATCTAGCCATGGATTGCCGACGTCTGGGATGCGTGACATCAGAGCGCCACATTTTGGACATTTTATCTTAACGGCGTCTACCCATGGGCGGTGGGGAGTATGTCCCTCAAAGATCTCCCATCCTTCGACTGCTTTCTCTTTAAGTTCCTCCTTGCTACCTATCACCTCGAAGTATCCACATTTCTTGCATTCCCATATGGGTAGAGCTAGACCCCAGTAACGTTTCTTAGAAATCATCCAATCCTCCATGTTTAGAAGCCAGTTAATTTCCTGCTGAAGTCCATATTCCGGTATCCATCGAACCTGCTTGGCAGAATCGATTATCTGATAACGTAGATTCTCCTTCTTCTCTTCTTCAGTTATCTCATCGAGAGGTTTATCGAGTTTCTTACCCATCCTTATGAACCATTCATCTACAAGGCGGAAGACAAGCTCGCTTCCGCAACGCCAGCAAACCGGATACCTGTGAGTATAATCTTCAACTTTAAAGAGTAATCCTTTCTTCTTTAAGTCTTCAATAACTATCTTAGCTGAGTCGTATACGTGGATGCCTGTGAATTTTCCGAAGCCTTCAATGAAGACTCCGAACTCGTCCAGCGGAGCGATGACTGGCAGATCATATTCTTCTCCGAGTTCTAAGTCCTCTTTTCCGCAGCCTGGTGCTATATGAACTATGCCCGTTCCTTCCTCCTCCGTCACGTCTTCCCACAGAATAACTCTATGAGCGTCAACTGCTCCTGACTTCTTCTGGGCTGGAAGCTCATCGTAGGGTCCATCATACGTCCATCCCTCCATCTCTCTGCCTTTCATCTCTTCAACAATTTCATAGCTCCCTTTCGGGAGGACCCTCTCAAGCGCAAACTTCCCTAGGTACAGGTATTCGTCTCCAAACTTCACTTTTACATATGTGAAGTCTGGATGAACTGCCGCCGCCACGTTAGACGTTAGAGTCCATGGAGTAGTGGTCCATATTAGGAGGGACTCTTTTGATTTTCCTTTAAGTGGAAATCTGAGCGTAAGGCCGGGATGAGTTAGCTCCTTATAACCTTCAGTCACTATCTCATGCTGGGAAAGGGCGGTTGAGCATCTTGGACACCAGGGCATCACATCCCTGCCTTTATAAATCCATCCTCTTTCATAGCATTTTTTAAGCAGAGACCATATCATGTAATTGTTTTCGTCAGACATGGTGAAGTAGG
>JAGGUU010000082.1 GCA_021158305.1 Candidatus Bathyarchaeota archaeon | reverse complement strand
TTAACTCGTTTATAGGCTTCACATAGGCGACTGAGACTCCTCTCGAAGGCGTCGAATTGGGCTAAAAGATAATGCGAGAAAGTTATCGGCTGCGCGGGCTGCAGGTGTGTGTATCCAGGAATGATGGTTCCAAGGGTCTCTTCAGCCTTCTTAAGCAGCGTCTCCTGAAGATTGATGATAGCCTCGGCTATCTCAAGCATCTCCTCCCGAAGCTTCATTCTGATAGCCGTCGCCACTTGATCATTTCTGCTCTTGGCGAGGTTTATGTTTCCGCCAGCGTCTTCGCCAACCGCTTTGATAACTTCCTCCTCTATAGCGACATGTGCATCTTCATGTTCAGGCCTCAGCTCAATTCTATCCTCCAGCCCTTCTAGAGATTTAAGAATCCTCGCGCCGTCAAACCTGCTGATTATCTTGCGCTCCACAAGCATCAGCACGTGAGCCCTATTCACGTCAATTATCTGCTTCAGTATTCTCTTATCATCCCTACTGGATGAAGTGAACAGAACAGCGTCTCTCTTAGCGGGTCTCAGCCTCCCCTTCCTTATCAGTTTTGACACTGCGCATTCTCCCCTAGCTTCCTAAGCGCATTAGCCATCCTAGTAGGTAATCCCCACAGCTCTATGAAGCCCTTCGATGATGCTTGATCAAACCGGGACTCAATATTGTACGTCGCAAGGTTTAAGTCATAGAGGGAAAATGGCGATGAACGACCAACCACCCGCAACCCACCCTTGTATAGTTTAATCCTTACCTCACCGCGCACATACTGCTGTGTAGCATCTATGAATGCGTCTAGATCCTTCCTCAGAGGCTCCATCCATAGGCCATTGTAGACAAGCACGCTCCACAAAGCATCTACTTCATGCTTAAATATGAGCTCATGTCTTGTGAGAACGAGCTTTTCAAGATCCTTGTGAGCTTCAATTATCACTGTGGCTGCGGGGCACTCATAGACCTCCCTAGACTTTATGCCGACAAGCCTATCCTCTATATGGTCTATACGGCCAACCCCATGTTTTCCAGCTATGCTGTTCAAGGACTCAATTAGTTCGGCTGGTTTCATTTCACTTCCATTCAGAGAGACTGGAACGCCGCATTCGAATTTTATGGTTACATATTCAGGTGTGTTGGGAGCCTTCTCCGGGGACACGGTCCACTCATAAACTTCTTCTGGAGGCTCAGCTTCCGGATGCTCAAGAACGCCGCATTCAATCGATCTCCCCCAGAGATTCTGGTCGACGCTGTAGGGTTTGTCAACATCTACAGGAATCGGGATGTTATTCTCTTTTGCAAACTTTATTTCGGCGTCTCGGGTCATATTCCACTCTCTTACAGGCGCTATTACCTCTATATCTGGAGCTAATGCCTTCACGGAGACTTCGAAGCGCACTTGATCGTTTCCCTTGCCGCTACATCCATGTGCAACAGCGTCTGCTTTTTCTTTCATCGCGACTTCAACGAGCTTCTTTGCTATTAAAGGCCTTGAAAGCGCGGTGCTGACTGGGTATTTATCCTCATAGAGCGCGTTAGCCTTTATCGCTGGAAATACGTAGTTCTCGGCGAATTCATCTTTAGCGTCTATCGAGTAATGTTTTATGGCGCCTAGATTCTCCGCCTTCTCCTTTATCTTCTCCAGATTTTCCTGTTGCCCAACATCTAGGGTGACGGTTATTATATCCGCGTCATACTTCTGCTGGAGCCACTTAAGCAGCACTGATGTGTCAAGCCCGCCTGAGTATGCAAGTACGATCTTTCTCGTCAAGTTTCTCAATCTCCAAAGGGCGGCTTACTGTAAGAGAACGAAAATCTTATAAATGTTTTTTGGTCAGCATATGCCAAGATTCGGCTATTGTGACCGAAAATGGTCAATTTATCAATATCAAGAATCGTTCAGCACTTAATAGAAAACGACCTTCCAATACAGGATGCACTTGCACGAGGCTATGGAAACTACAGCGCCATAGCCAGAATTCTCAAGCCTAAGGTCGAGGAGATCTGCGGAAGAAAGGTTGACATCGCGGGGATAATAACGGCTGTGAAAAGAGCGAGAGCCTCATATGCCCCGAAAAAGGAATACTGCAGAATCGTTGCGGAGAGCAGAATAACGCTTAGAACGGACTTAGCGAAGATCTCCGTGGAGAAGACCCGGAGAAACCTCGAGAAGGCAAGACTGATATCCGCCGATTTCCCGGAGGCATTCTTTCAGGTATTGGAGGGCATATCAACATTGACGCTGATAACAGATGAGGGGATATTCGAGAATGTCAGGTCAATTTTCAGGAAAGATGAGATCCTAAGCGAGAAACATAACCTAGCAGCGCTAATTGTGCAGAGCCCAAAGGAGATAGTGGATACTCCCGGATGCATAGTTGCCTTCTATAATCCAATCTCGAGAGCACACATAAATATTGAGGAGACCGCAAGCTGCTACACCGAAACCATCATAACTCTCAGGATGGAGGATGCGGCTAAAGCGTTCAGCATACTCTCAGACCTCATCTTCAGGATGAGAAAGAACCTTGTTAGCTCATAACTCTATAGAAATCTCTCCAGATACTCTTTCCCCTTTAGGAATCCCTCTTCAGGGCTGAAGAATGGATCCTCATTCTCTATGCTTAGCACGTAATCATATCCAATCTCCTTCAGAGCCGTTATGTACGCAGCCCAGTTTATGCCTCCCCATCC
>JAGGUU010000098.1 GCA_021158305.1 Candidatus Bathyarchaeota archaeon | reverse complement strand
GTCGCTTCCAGGCGGGATTCTCTCAGCCTCCCTATCGAGGAGGGAGTATGCGCTTAAGCCAGTCAACCCCTCAACACCCCTCTCAACCATACCAAACTGATCCCTAAACCAGCGGACAAGAGCACCAGTGGTCGCCATACCACCAAAGCTCATATATCTGTGGGGGACTAGGTAAATACTATTAACCAATCTTGGTTCATGAAGAGGTCTATCGATCACCAATGCCAATAGCCCTGTCGTTCCATACATGGTCATAGCTTCTCCAGGCTCAGTAAGTCCGATACTTAATGCTGAGAACTGGTAGTCAGGTCCTCCGGCGATTACAGCCGTTCCCTCAGCCAATCCGGTTTGATCTGCCGCTTCACTTATGATCCCTCCAACTATATCGCTGGGAGAATATATTGGAGGTAGCTTGTTAGGGTCGAAATCTAAGCTATTTAACATGCCTTGGTGCCAACACCTATTGGTCAAATCAAAGAAGGGCGCGAAAAGTGGGCCAGTAGAGTGATCTAGTACAGCTTCGCCTGTCAATTTAAACACTACATATTTTGAGCCATCAAGTATCTTCCAAGTCTTTTTGTAAACTTCCGGCTCATGATTTTTAATCCACAAACACTTGTAGCCAGCAAAATATGGATCGATAGCATTTCCTGAGATCTTATGAACTTCTTCATCCATCTTCCTCTTTACTTCTTCCGCCTCTTTTATTGCACGTCGATCCATGTAAATTATGCAATCTCTGAGGGGTTTTCCTTCAGCGTTTATAGGAATGACGTCAGGGACAAGTCCGCTTATCCCCACACTTATTATCCTTGAAGGTTTTATATTCGCTTTTGATAAAAGCATCTTAACTATTGTCACAAAATCTTTCCAATAGCTTTCTGGATTCTGCTCAACCCATCCTGGCTTCAATATCTTTATCCCATGTTCAACAAAATGCTGGGCGAGTATTTTTCCTTCCGAGTCTATTATCACTCCCTTCGATCCAAGAGTACCTATATCAACGCCTAGAAGATACTCCCCCATAATTCTAGGTTCTTACATGACGTTCCGGAGTTTTTAAGTTTTCTGAAAGTGGTGGCAAAATCTGAAAGATTAAGGTCAAGTATAAATATTGAGAATCGTCGATAGCCGCAAGCTGTCTATGAGTTAAAGGCTGTTTTGTCGATCTCCCCCCATCCACCTAGATATCAATGTCATAGAGATAAGAGCCGATGCCGACGACGAGACCGATAGAAGACCTAAGAAAGGCTGAAGTTTATGACATTAATATTATGGATTAAGACTTGGGATCGCCGTCCGACAGATTTATTTTGTCCGCATTAAAACTTATTTATTAGACATAAATAAATAAGATGGATCTATGGATGCTCTAGCAGCATTTGTGGAGGTGCATGCTTCTTGAAGAAGCTTGAAGGAAAGGTTTCTATAATAACCGGCGCTGCGCGTGGAATTGGGAGGGCTACTGCATTATTATTTGCGATGGAGGGTAGTAATGTCGTCATAGCAGATATTTTGGAAAAGGAAGGGAAGGAGACGGAGGATGAGATAAATAGGAAATTTGAAGGAGTCAAAGCTCTTTTCATAAAGACGGATGTCTCAAAAGAAGATGATGTTAAAAATATGATTGAAAGGACGGTTAAGGAATTTGGTGGAATAGATGTGCTCGTCAATAATGCGGGGATTTTGCCTCTTGGAACTATCGAGGAGACAAGCGTTGAGACTTGGGACAGAGTCATTGACGTAAATTTGAAGTCTATGTTTTTGTGCTGTAAGTACGTTGTTCCATACATGATTAAGAGAGGTAAGGGAGCCATCATCAACGTCTCGTCAATAAATGGCCTGATGGGTGGCAGAAGGATGGTTGCCTATGCAACGGCTAAAGCGGGTGTAATAGGGTTAACGAAATCCCTTGCCCTCGATCTGGCGCCATACAATATTAGGGTAAATGCCGTTGCGCCTAGAACGATAGAGACGGCCATGTATAGGGCTTACAGAAAACCCGAGCAAATTAAGGAGCGAATAAAGACTATACCTCTTGGAAGACTTGGAAAACCTGAGGAAGTTGCAAGCGTGATCCTCTTCCTAGCATCGGATGATGCATCATATGTTATAGGAGACGTCATAGTGATAGGAGGATACTATTAGGGAAAGGATGGATATGGATGTTGAGGTCTCTCCATCGATGATCTCAGGAGATAGCGATGATACCAAAATAATATGATATTTATATTTAATTATATGGATTATAATTGAATGGATTCGCCGCCTATGAATTTCCAATTTATCTCTAGAAAAAGCTTTAAAAGTGATCGTTCACTTTTAACTTAGACTCAGTAGAGGTGATAGTATTGTCCGAAAAAGAATTCTTAATCGGTGTTGATATAGGTACTCTTGGATCGAAGGGAGTGATAATAGACTCAGAGGGGCGTGTCCTTGATACATTCTTCATGGAACATGGTGTGAATATACCGAAGCCTGGGTGGGCCGAGCAAGATCCAGAAAGCTATTGGAAAGATTTTAAAACAATCGTCAGCAAGCTTTTGAACAAGACCAACATTCCCCCGAGTAGAGTGGCTGGTATAGGTATCAGTAGTCTATCTCCAGATGCCTGTCCGGTGGATGAGGACAAACATCCCCTTAGACCTGCGTTGATTTACATGGATCGACGTGCAATAGAAGAATGTGAGTTGGTTAAAAAGGAATTTGGAGAAGATATGATCATAAGCACTACAGGGAACGCTGTAGACCCGTATTTCTCGGGATATAAGATATTGTGGATAATGAGGAATGAGCCTGAAGTCTATAGGAAGACTTGGAAATTTCTTAATGCGTGTAAGTATGTGGTGCTTAAGCTAACCGATACTCCATCCGTAGATTTGATGAACGCCGTGCTTACCGCCCCCTTCTTTGACTTCTCGAGGAAGATGTGGAGCGAGAAAATTTGTTCAAGACTAGGATTTGATATGGAGAAATTGCCAAAGGTTTATGATTTTGGAGAAGTAATAGGTGAAGTTGCTAAGAGACCGGCAAATGAGGCAGGGCTTACCGAAGGTATTCCTGTAATCTCTTGTGCTCCTGACGCCATGATGTCATTTTATAGCGTTGGCGGGTTGGAGGCTGGCGACTCAGTATTCACGTATGGAACAACTGGTTGTTGGGGAATAATAACAACGAAGCCGGTAATAGACCCACGCTTAATCAATGGATTCTACATCGGGGAGAAGTACATATCAGTAGCAGGCATGATGACCATTGGTGCTCTTGTCCGCTGGTTTAGGGATCAGTTTGGTATGGTTGAGAGGGGTGTTGAGGGGTTGACTGGCTTAAGCGCATACTCCCTCCTCGATAGGGAGGCTGAGAGAATCCCGCCTGGAAGCGAC
>JAGGUU010000068.1 GCA_021158305.1 Candidatus Bathyarchaeota archaeon | reverse complement strand
TACACGAAACGATTAAGGATCGGAGCGTTGGAAATAAAGCTTGAGAGCTTGAAATTTCTCTGCGGATGATCATACGTTTAAAACCAGATGATCATAGGGAGCCGTCGATAAGCGGCTTCGCCGCTTCAGCGAGAATAATACTCCAGCAAGGCATATAGTGACATTAACCCGTAGCGGTTTTGATTGCTCAGATGAGACTTTCAAACGCGTATGAGACTTGAAGGAATCATCAAGTATATCTGCAAGTTCTCTGATGTTTTATAGCTTGAATCGTTGTACTGTTAACGATGATCAGTCGCGCTTAGCAGTACGCCAAAAAATAATAAATTAAGAGATTATTATGCATTGAGGCGATCTTGCGGAGGAATGGGAAAGAGTACATGAGCTTCGAATGTAAGGGATTAATAGACCTCGGATTCTATCCAAATTACTCATTTGAAGTTGGTGATATAAATGGTGACGGAAGGAAGGAGATCGCCACTCTATCAACGGATGGGAACATTCTCAGGGTATTCAATATTGACGGAAAGATACTTTTCGAACGTAGATTGCAGAATAATGGTTGCTGGGGAACCTCCTTACCTGCGTTCGCTGATCTAGACTATGACGGAAAGGAGGAGCTCCTCGTTCCAGATGGTCCTCCCGGAAAGGCACGCGTAATCGCCTTGGATGCCGACAATAATATAATTCGCGAATGTAGAATCCCCGGCGAGATGGCGGATGACTATGGAATCGCCATTCCCCTTCTCGGAGCATTCAGGAGAGATGATGATAGGATCGGAGTAGTGGCCGCCGTCGCTGGCGGATCATTAATCACCTTCAATGAGGATTTTGAGGAGATATGGCGTATAGATGGGCTTAGAAAAGATTTCGGGCATGAATTCAACTTTGAGAGAGTTAAGGGGGAGAAAGGCGAAGTAATAGCATTCACAACAGTAGATCACATAAGGTATGCAAGGCCTGAGACTGAGGGAGACCTAATAATAGTAAATTCATCCGGGAAGATCATATTCAAGAAGAGGGTTAAGGATCTGCTTAATGACACACACTTCGATATGGTCGCAATAGCGGATTTTACGGGCTCGGGGAGATCTGAAATTCTAACCGAGAAGGGCTTTCTACTCGACTTTGATGGAAGGGTAATCTGGGATGCATCGGGATACTTTGATCATGGACAGTGGATCGCTCATGTTCCAAACCCGAACGGCCCGGGTAGATGGGCATTCATCTCTGAACTATGGGGTTATGATGGAAAGAGCAGAATGCTTGACTCGAATGGCAACTCCGTCTGGAAGCTTGGGAAGCATAGGCATTCACTCATTGATGAAAGAATCTTTCCGGACTATAAGGTTGCTCCTACGAGGGTTCATGCTATTGACTGGGATGGAAGCGGAACATATAATATTGTATTCGGTGAGCAAGTGATATTTGATGGGCACTTATGCAAGAAGACTACGAGCCATAGACTTAAGATATTTATGTTCAGCGTTGAAGGTGAGCTCCTAGCCGAGATCCCATACACCGATACTAGACGTGAAGGCTTCTTCTATAATGGAGAAGTACGCTCAAGAGTGCTGGACATAGACGGAGATGGAAAGATTGAGCTCATCTTTCCACGTCAAGACGGAAACGTGATGATCATAGGCAAGAAATAACCGATTATTTCACTTCTCCCTTTCCCTTAATCTTCTCTTCTTTTTTCCTCAATATCTCCAGAATCTTTAAAATGTCTCTTTCCCTCATTTTTACGCCAGCTCTATAGGCAGCGAGAAAGATGGCTCCAGCTACAGGTTGTCCACCATATATTGGTCCAAATAGACGTATCCTTGAATTTCTTCTTCGTATGGTTGATGTGAAAGCTTCCCAAAGCCATTTGCCAGATCTGAAAACACCTCCAGAGGCACCTACTATCGCTTCTGATCTTAATCCTAGTCTTTTAAGTCCTGCCGTTGCTAAAAGAGCTAATTCTCGTCCTGCTTCTCTCAGAATCTTGATGGCTGCTTTATCTCCCATGCAAGCTGCCTCTGACACCGCAGGCGCCAGCTTACCTAGCTCTGAGATCATCATCCGCCCGGACATAATCTTGAAGGATATATCATAAAGATTAGTGAGCCCTATTGCTTTAGGCAGAAGCTCAACTAAAAGTGTGTATCTTCTCCTACCATCATAGGCTTTAGACGCCTCCTGAAAAGCTCTCTTGGCTATATAGACTGCGCTTCCCTCGTCTCCTAGAATCTGCCCCCATCCTCCAACTCTAACTCTTTCACCCTTAGCGTTCACGCCGTATGCTATAGAACCCGTGCCTGCAACCACCGTTACTCCAGGTTTACCTCTGCAGGTAGCATAATATGCGTTTACTACATCGTTAACAAGTATGAAAGGTTTGGGAGTAACCTCTGAGGCAAATCTCCTTACAATCTCCGTATCCATCGGAGTATCATCCACGGAAGGTAATCCGTAGCATATAGCATCCAGATCGTTCCATCCGACCTTCGCTTCTTTCATGGCCTCTTTAACGACGACCTCTAGATTTCTCTTCGCCTCATCAACGCCCACAAAATGATAGGAAGTAGAGCCAGAATAGCCTAGGCCTAAAAGGTTGCCTTGTTCATCCGCTACTGCCGCGACTGTCTTCGTAGCACCTCCATCCACTCCTAAAAACAGCATTCTGTTCACCCCTACTACAAATATTCGAGCTCTTAATTAATTCTAGTACTAGTATATGCGCCGCGCGTTTTCTTATACGCGGGTTTTGTTGTAACTATGTATTTTGAGAAAAATAGACGTTTTATAAGAGGATATCAATTTGATGCATTATCGCTTATTAGGTATTACGTAAACTAGGCGATAATAGAAAAATCTATTAATCGGGTCTTTCTCTCACGATAACATTTATTAGGAGGCTATCTTTCATTAGACAAATTCTTAAAGTGAATGTAAGTGTCCTATATGGGGAGAAGCATCTGAATCCGGCTTCCCTAGGCTTAATGGGCTTTGGCTTCACAACGATTCTTCTCAATCTAGTCAATGCTGGCCTTCTCTCCTCAGATGCTTTAGGCATATTCTGCCCATGGGGATCTTTTATGGAGGACTGGCGCAGGTAATAGCAGGATTACTTGAAGCCAAGAATGGAAACACTTTTGGGAACCACCGCCTTTACATCCTATGGACTGTTTTGGTGGTCATTCGTAGCCGTGTTGGTTATGCCATCATTAGGCTTGGCTCCCAAGCCCCCAGCAGTCGCTGTTGCATCTTACCTATTAGCTTGGGGAATTTTCACAGCTTTAATGACTGCGGCGACTCTTAAAGGTCCTAAAGCCCTTCAAGTTGTCTTCATAACACTTTCAGCACTGTTTTTCATTCTTGCCATCGGAGAATTTACCGGAATCCCGGAAATAACAATCATCGGTGGTTATGAAGGAATCTTCTGCGGTTCCTCAGCGATTTACCTAGCCATAGCTGATATACTTAACGAAACCTATGCAAAGACTGTTCTGCCAGTTTAAAAGCAACTTATCCCCCCGCAAAATTTCTAGAAGTTAATCAAGCCTTTTTCTGTTGCATCTCTAACCACCATATTTATGCATGATCATCCTAATTCTCTTTTCGCGATCTCAGCTATCCAGAGAACGCATTGACATGATATCTAAGGAATAAGTGATGTTAGACTGGAATTCGCCGAGAAAAGAAGCGTTATTGCCGCTTCGTTTCGAAGAATATCAATTAATCTTAAAACGGTTTGAAAAATACGAATTGCCAGATCGAAAGCTTTTTAAATAACGTCCTTTCATGAAAGATTCTAAGATCGAAGATGTCTGTTGGTGAAGTTGGTGTCAGATGAGGAGTGGCGTATAGAAAGAGAGGAATTTTTTATTGGCGGACAGGGAATAACAAAAAGTAAACGCCACTGGTATTTAACGGTAACCCACTGGCAGCTTGCAAAGGATTTTCCCCTTAAGATTTGGCGTGAAGGATACATTTACAAGATCGACTGCGTCACCAACAAGATCGTTTCTCACAAGAAGATTCCCTTCCAAAAGTCCAGATATGACCATGTGGGGGATATAGACTACTTCAACGGTCTCATCTATTTACCTCTTGAAGACGTAATATACTCTCGGCCGAGAATCCTAGTATGTAACGAGGACCTATCCACGTATGACTATGCTGACCTAGTTGACCAGGCACACATGCCTTGGTGCGTCATTAATCCAGAGAACGGCTTACTACTTTCCTCCGAGTTCGACTTCGTAAAGTATATTAACTTTTACGAGATTAAACCCGATCACACAGCTAAGCTAGTTGATAAACTCAGGCTTTCCAAGGTTTTACGTAAGGTGCAGGGCGGTTGCATACATGAAGACAGCTTATACGTCTCCTGCGATGACGATGTGAAAGGAATCTACAGGATAGACTTAAGATCCGGTGAAGTCTACACGTTACTTGAGACTAGAATACCATACGAGATGGAGGGAATCTG
>JAGGUU010000176.1 GCA_021158305.1 Candidatus Bathyarchaeota archaeon | reverse complement strand
GAGAGGTATAGAATTCGCTGTGGTTCTTGGACCTAAGGAGATGAAAGAGGGGAAAGTAGTTCTGAGAAATATGGCGAAGCGGAAGCAGATAGCGATAGAGCTGGATAAGATAAGGGAGGAGATAGGTAAATGATTTTTTATTTATGTCTTTTAGATTTCTCGATTTTTTCTCATTAATAAGGCGCGGCGTCTCATGGAGAAAGTTCAATACGCATTAAACAATTTTAAGAAGCGAAGCAATAATCTTCTATATAGTAGAGTTTGAAAATTGTGAGAAGGATTTCAATGAGTGTGGATAAGAAGAAAGTTGAAGATTTACTTGGAAGAATCGACGAGCTTCTAAGGATCTTAAGGTTTCTTATGGATGATCTTTCTGAGATTTCCAATACTCTAAAGGCTTCTTTAGGTTCCTACACAGTTGCTCAAGAAGCGTCTCTGCCTGAATCCTCTAGTTCTCAGATTTCCATTCAATCATCGATTGTTTCTGAAACCTCGCAGCTTCCAAGATCTCAAGAAGAAAGGATAACAATAGAGAAGGTTCAAGATCTTTTCCCGCCAGATCTTGCAAACCTACTTTACTTTGAAGATGCTGGCGAATACATAATCGTTAAGCCCAGACAGTATTTAGGACCCGATAATTTCCGTAGGATCGCTTCGATTGTACGTGACCAAATGAGTGGGGAATATATCAGCGCTGGGAGAGATAGTCACTTCAGAATACCCAAAACATGACTCCTAAGAAGATAGCTTAGCATCATATCCATCTAGTGCCTATATATAGAAGATGCCCTCAGGAGTTCTTCTCTCCCTCTCCTCAACTTCTCTCCTCGCACGCTGGACATCCATACTTTTACTCGCTCCTTTCTTCGTCACTTCGATATCGTATTTTATGAATTCGGTTATGAACTCGGTTAGTTTTTTGTTCATTTCCTCAAGTTCGTCTTGGCTGAAGGTCACCATTATATCGGGGTTATTAACCCAGTTAAGCCATCCCAAAATGCTTCGATGCAACGCGTAGAGAGAGAATCTCATGGACTGAATTAGATCTAATCTATCCTTCTCCTTCTTCTGCGACATTCGCTGTATCTGCTCAAGGATTCTCTGACATGTCTCAATCCATCCCTGACTCAATCTTTACACCTCATATTTTTCCAATCTAAGCTAAAGGAGAAACCCTCCGTCAATCACTAATATCACGGTCACAAGCATTATTATTCCTTTTGGTTGCTTTCACAACCTAAAAGTAGCGGATCTGAAAGCTATCAAATTCTCCAGTTGGATTCTCCCAGAGAACTTTTACACTCTTCACTATAGCTCCCGGCGGTCCCCTATGACAAAACTTAATCATTTCCTCAACATTATCTTTCTCACCTTCAAATACGGCCTCAACTCGACCGTCTGGGAGATTTCTTACCCATCCAGAGACGCCGAGACGTATAGCTAAGCGTTTGGTCTCATATCTAAAGAAGACTCCTTGGACATGTCCACTTATAAAGACATGTGCCCTAACTCTCATGCGACCCACCTCCCTAAGGAGTTAGGAACAAAGATGGATAGTAAATAGTATATCTACGAGATCTTCCTAAACTTTATTGCCTGTCCTGAAAGCGTTACTTCATAAACTTGGTTAACATCGAATTCCACGCCGAGCTGTTCATATTCTTCCTCTGTTAAGAAGAGTATCATCTTAGGCTGGTATGACTGCATACGAGCCCCGAAGATCGGCATCTGCTGTTGTAGGACTCTAACCATCTCCTGAACCATACGTGCCTCCTCGCTCTGCGGCCTTATCGCGAAGCTTGGAATAACGCTCTCCTCAACGAGCTCGATTCTTTTACCAAGATTTCCAGCGGCATCTCTGATCGATTCTATCCGGTGAACGATTACTCTCATCTTCTTCACTCTCTTGAAGAATTTCTCTGTTTAAGCATAAAAGAGTTGATCTATTCCATCTCGATTGTTGCTGGAGGTTTAGGTGTTACATCATAGTAAACTTCAGAGACATCCGGGCATTCTTCCAGTATAGCCTCAGCTGCCTCCTTAAGTACTTTCCATGGAAGATCTGAAACTCTCGCTGTTAAGAAATCCTCGGTCTCAACAGCTCTTATAACGACCGCGTAGGGCTTACTGGTTTCTCGCTCCGCAATCATGTAAAACACACGCGTGAAATCTTGATTCTCTTCGAGAATTGTTCTTTGTAGATCAACAAGTTGCGTTATGTCTTTCTCAACTATGCTTCCGTCCCTTCCAATAGATTTGAAGGCTAAAATGCCACCGTACGCTCTCGTCTTATCTCTAACTCCAGTTGCCTTATCTGCGAAAACCTTAATGGAAACCTGATTCGCATCTAAATCAAGTATTCGAGAGGCTTTTTTCACAATTCTGCTAACATTCAGATGTGGGATCTCCTTATTATCTATGATAGCTGCAAAGTACTGGCTTGGTTTATACTTAGACAGTTTCTCCTCCGTTATCTCCGTTGCCGTCTTAAGTGAGGCTAGCTTGTCTCGTCTAATCTCCCCGACGACCCTCACTGAGAGTCCAGGTCCAGGGAAAGGTTGCCTCTCAGTGATATCGGAAGGAATTCTTAGATATCTTGCAACTTCTCTGACTTGCCATTTTAGAAGACTTACGAGTGGCTCCACAACTTTAAATCCATATAGTTCTCTAGTGTTTATTCCTATCTGTTCAAGAACATTATGTTGCGTCTTGATACCGCCTTGCGTCTCGATTATATCCGCCAGTATTGTTCCTTGAACTAGAAATCTGCTATTCTCACGTTTAGCTATCTCGCTTAGGGTCTCAT
>JAGGUU010000001.1 GCA_021158305.1 Candidatus Bathyarchaeota archaeon | reverse complement strand
CTTCATTAAGCGTTACTCTCTTGAGTACGCCGCCTCTACGAATATATGCATTTGTGTTTCTGTGCAAGTAGTAATTCTCGAATTTTGCCGCGCCTAGCGCGCATGCATTCTTAGCCCGTACTATCTTATTGTTCTCTATGACTAATTCGATATCATCACAGCAACATCCACAGCCTGGACAGACAACCTTCGATACTGCCTGCATAGAATACTCCCTTCAAGAGATAATCAGATCAATCATCTCCTTTATCGATAAAACCTCTTCAACTGTTGGTTCTATGTATGCTGGCAGACCTTTAAGTAAAGGCATGCCGGTCCCTTCCGTAGATGAATCTATCACGTAATTTGCCCATGGACCATATGGAACAAAAACTATACCGGGATGCTGGATCTTCCTTGATCTTCTAGCAGTCAAGACTATAGAGCCATACTTCGTCGTGATCTTGATTCTATCTCCATCTTTGATTCCAAGTTTTTGCATGTCTTCCTCGTTCATTTCGCATATTGACACGCTTTCCGCGTATTCTTTTGATAACTTACCCCTCTCTTTATGACACCCTTGATTTATTGTTCTACCAGTTATAATGAGAACTCGCAATCTGCAAAGCTCCTCCGATCTTTTCTAGGATCATAAAGATATCCATCCTACTAACGATATTAGAGAGAGTATTATAATTTGGGGATTAATACGTTTGGTATAATGGCAATTTCAACAGCAACATTTAATCTTTCCGTGTGGACTGTTATCTCTACGCAATTAATTTCACCAAATTTTCTTATAATAGAACGTTCTACTCCACTTAAGGCATGCAAATATACTAGACTTTACACCTTTCTCTTCGAGCTCCTTCCTCATTCCGGGCTTAATGGACATTTTTCTCTGCCTGCAATAGCCAGATGCTCGCTACAGAGATATTGTTCCATTCATCTCTTTCAATGTCTAAAAATAGAGTTATCTCTCCGCCGTCAGACGCAACGATGACAAACTTTATCCCACTCTCCGTTTTATTGCTTGAATGAGGACATTAGCGTTCTCTCTTCCAGACTTTTCAAGTAAATAATTTCACGCATCTTCATGATTATTCACCACGATTACCTTAGATTTAGAGAATAAAATCAGCGCGTATTTGGCTGAGAATTCATTTTATTAGCAATTCATAAATTATGAAAAGATTCATTCTCAGACTATAATAGCGGAGGATTAAATATGAAAGTAATACTCTTGGTTATAGATACTCTTCGAGCTGATCATTTGGGATGCTATGGTTATCGACGGAATACATCTCCATGTATCGATGAGATAGCGAGTGAGGGGGTACTCTTCGAGCATGCTTATCCAACTGACGTTCCTACACAGCCATCCTTCACTTCTATGTTCACAGGGATGAGAGGAATAGAAACAGGGATAGTCTCGCATAGCTCAACTGAAAGTCTCCCTGAAGAGATTCCATACTTTCCAGAAATACTGTCGCAGAAAGGCATAGTTACCGCGGCTGTAAGCACACTTTATATGATGAGAAGATGGTTTGCCCGAGGATTTCGCTATTACATGAACCCGGTTGCAGGAGTTAGGCGGAGACTACAGCAAGTTGATGCTGAAGAGATAAATTCATTCGCCTTCCAATGGCTACGTGAAAACTATAAAAAAGATTTCTTCATGTTCATTCATTACTGGGATCCACACAGCATATATCGTCCACCCGAGAAGTATAGACGACTATTTTACAAAGGAGACGAATGTGACCCAGAGAATCATAGCTTAGACGCCCTAAGAGAACAGCCAGTCTGGCCGTTTACGAAGAGACATTTAGATGCCATAAAGGAAGGAATAACGGATATTGAATACGTGATTGCTCAGTATGACGGAGAGATAAGATATGCTGACGATAATATCAGAAATCTTGTAAATATGCTTGAAGATCTAGGAATATACGATGAGACGGCGCTTATCATTACTTCTGACCATGGAGAGAGCTTGGGGGAGCATGAATTTTATTTCGACCACTGCGAAGTATACGAAACAACGATTCATGTGCCTTTGATAATACGATATCCGCCAATGATCCCCAGCGGGAAACGCTTTAAAGGTCTTGTTCAGTCGACGATAAGCATCATGCCAACCGTGCTTAGTTTATTCGGTATAAAATACCAGCGCCGCATGGAAGGAAAGAATCTCATTGACTTAGCTAATGGAGAGGAGAAGCCTTTCGAGGAGATCTATGTTAATCAAGGTTTATGGACTGCTAAACGTGCAGTGAGAACGGAGAAATGGAAGCTTATAAGGACATATGATCAGGGTTTCTGGGAAACCCCGGAAATCGAGCTTTATGACATGGAGAATGATCCTTGTGAAACGAGGAATCTCGCATCGGAGATGAGAGAGAAGGCGGATAATCTTGAGCTTAGAATGGAGAGATGGCGGAGGATGAAGCTGGGTAAACGCATTGATCCTTTAGATCTCATAGTGAGCATCGGGCTTCCGTCACGCAGGTGGGTTGAAGCAGCAGCTATGAAAGAAGGCATGAAGAGAAGATATGACGAATGGAGAGCTCGAATAGACAGGGCGGAAAAAGCGGATTTATCTAAAAAGCAAGGCTAGTTGGCCGTTTTCCCCGAAGCCAATCTTTCAAGATCTTCCTCGCCCTCAGCGTAGCCTGAAGCTATGAGTATATCTCCAGCCTCGATCCGTGTATTTGGTTTCGGCCTTAACCATCTCTTTCCTCTCTTAATCGCAAGTATCCACATACCTGTCCTATCGGCAACCCGCGCCTCTTTTATGGTTTTACCGTTAAGAACTGAATTCTCCGATACTTGAACTGAGGTGACCGTTTCCTCTGCTTCCTCAACTGCGATTTTCAAGATTGGATGGGGCTTGAGACCCCGTAAGACTATTTCACCCATCTTAGCAGCAGCGTCGGCTATTTCTTCTGTTACTATGCCGAGTCTGATAAGCCCCAAAAAATCTTTAGACTCATCAGGAGTGAAGCCACTTGAGAGAATTAGAAGTTCAAATTTTGTGTGTAGATCGTCTACATGCTCCTCGAGCTCCTGAACCTCTCTCGCTAGCTCTGGACTATTAAGGATTATGGAGGAGTATGCAAGATCAAGCATGAGCTCTGAAGTATTCTTTAACTCAACTAACGCATCAACGATCTTCCTGAAATGTTCTTCTTTCAAGCTCGTCTAATCCTCCAATTCTTTTAGGGTTCCACGAGCTAGTTTCCCGAGTTCTTCAATCCCCAAATGTGATCCCCTCGCTATTAGGATGTCGCCTTTGAGGATCTCATCCCCACCTTTAGGATTAATTATCCACTCCCTTCCTCTGCGAATCGCGATTACGTCAACACCTATTCTAGAAGCAAGCCGTAACTCTCTGAGTTTCTTACCTGCGAGTATCGAGTTCGACTCTACTTTGAATCTTCCAAGGCGCTCTTCAACCCTCTTGAAGACTTCTCTAACAATTGGATGTATGCCTATACCGCGGAGAACTATATATGCTATATCAGCCGCCGCATCTGAGATCCTGTCAGCAGCGCTTGAAACAAGTGAAACTCCGAGGAGATCCTTTGCATCCTTTGCATCTCTAGCTGCTATCATCACATTCATCTTTAAGAGAAGAGCTAAGTTATCGACTTTCCTCTCCAATTCTAAAACATCTTCAGCAAGCTCCGGACTATTAAATAAAGCTGCAGAGTAAGCCAGATCGATCATAAGTTCTGAAAGATCCTTCATTTCAACAAGCAATGTTCTTACTGGTATAGGCTTGTACTGAACCTCTTCTAACTCATCCATAAATCTTAGGACGCCCCAAAGATCTCTTCATAAAAAGGCATATTTTAATATTACCAAACGATAGTTCAGAAAATCTCTCAATCAAAAAGATACATAGAAGCTTGATTCAGTGACAACGCTAATAAAAACTTACAGTCATATTCGTCTTAATCGGCGAGTCTCCGCGAGACACTTAAATTGGGGAGAGTGCAAGTGTTACGTCTAAATGATGTAGAAATCGAGGATACATATGCTGAACTATTCAAAATGTGGGTTTGTAGAGTTCTCATCACCGCGGAGAATGAGAAGTGGTGTCGGATAGCTGCTGAAGTAGCAACGGGGTATGCCTCATCAATAGTTGGGTCGCCGGCTGAGGCGGGGATCGAGGGAGATGCAGGTCCGAATGAAACGCCTGATGGAAGAGTTGGAAAAATTATCCAAGTTTATCATTACTCAAGATTTGAACTTAAGAAGCAAATGATAGGCAGGATAGGTCAATGCATTATGACCTGTCCTACAACGGCCGCCTTTGATGGGCTTCCTAACGCTCCTAGAAGGTTGAAGGTTGGAAGAAGCTTAAGGCTCTTTGGCGACGGCTTCCAAGAAAAAGACGAGATCTACGGAAGAAAAGTCTGGCGCATACCAGTAATGGAAGGCATATTTATAGTGGAGGATAGCTTCGGGGTGATGAGAGGTATTGCTGGCGGAAATTTCTTCATATTCTCAAAAAACGTAAAGACTGGTCTCGAAGCCGCTGAAAAAGCTGTTGAAGCAATACGTAAAAACGTAAAATATGT
>JAGGUU010000061.1 GCA_021158305.1 Candidatus Bathyarchaeota archaeon | reverse complement strand
TTGGGATTAGCGTCTGGTCGCTTACTTACTCTATAACCAGAAGTTTAGAGGATGATTATTATGAGAAGGTTAAGAGGCAGATAGATGCGGTTAGTGAGAGATTCATCGTTGAACATATTAGCTACGACAATACATCCGGCGTTCTGAACGTTTGGGTTTTCAATTATGGAGAGGTCGATGTGCAGGTTGATGTTTATGTTAGGGGAGACTCTGAGGGACGGAACGCAACTGGAATTTTGATTCCAAACGGTCAAATAGTTGCGGTATCTGTTTCTCTCGCCGCTGAGGTCGGCGACGAGTTGAGTATTACGGTTATTAGTAGGAGGCAAAATGTTGTCTACTCGACTTATATTGTCTCATCTTCTTAAGTCGCGAGCCGCCATATCAACTGTTCTCGGAATGCTCATCTTCGTAGGGATCCTATTCACATGTGTTATGCCATTCTTTTTATACATCAACGAAGTGAACAGTCTTTACGAGCGAAAGATAATAGAAATGAAGCAGTTTGATCAGGAGAGATCATTAGAAAAACTGGATGTTTACGCCTATCCACTTAACCAAAGCAGTAATCAAATAAGTCTATATATCAAGAATAGATCTCCATTCACCGTTGAAATCGTCAGGATATGGATTAATGACCAGTACATACCGTACTCCATTCAGATACCAGGTACAAATGAGTGTACAACGGATCCCATAGATGTACAAGACATATTGCCTCACGAAGATGTTGAATCCTTTTATATTAAAGTGACAACCGCTAGGGGCAATATGTTTCCGTCTCAAACTAATCCTCTTCAATACTCAAGTGATTATGGATGGAGTGGAGGACATTCCTTTGCAATAAACTTAGTCATCGAGATGGATGCAGGCGTCTACAACTTCATTATAAGCGTCACCAGCAGCAATGGAACTACAATATATTATGAGGAAGTCTGGGTTCTTCATAGTGTCAGCCTTATGAGAAAAATCAGCGTTAGCGGTCCTGACACATATCATATTAGAGTTGTCCAGACGATGGGAATCGACAGAACTTGTGAGAGAGATGTTCAAATAACTCTTGAGGAACCCACGAAGTGGGTCTACATGGATTATCCGGAAGACTTCCAGTAAAGACCCAGCGTAATTTCTTCCAGTTCAGACAGAGTCTTTCATATCCGCTGTCTATACTCAAAGTCCGAATTGTCTGTTCCCATGAGAGACGCACAAATTCTAATACTTCCTCAAGCACCCTTCTTATCCTTGATGAGAAATGAAAAGCCTAAAGAATAACAGAGCCGCATTAGGCAATGTCATTTCAACACTCATCATCCTAGTGACCTCAGTTCTCCTTGCAGGCGTAGTCACAATGTATGCTGTTAACATTACATCGACAAGAACGCAACAAGAAGCTTTGAAGGTCACAAAGCAAGCCGTATGGGTCTACGGAAATGGAACAGTATACGCTGCGTTGGAGATTGATAACGTTGGAGGAAGAGACGTTGTGATAGATAAGATACAGATAAGGGGAGTAGAAGTTCCCTGGTCAAATGTTTACTACGTAAGGTTGCCCTCTGCAATCTCCACCTCGCTTAACCGTCCAAACGCGACTCAGTCATGGAGTGATTTCGAGTATACATCTGGAGAAACCGCGACCTTCACAAATGATACAGACGATAAGCCGCTCGCATCTGGAGATACAATGATACTTTACATAGTGAATCCAGAAAGCGTATCGGTCAGTGATGTAGGAGTAACAATAGGAATAACTGTCTTTACTGAGAATGCCCAGTACTACGTAGAATGCAATGTGAAGTCAGCAGAAGAAGTGTAAGCGCGGATCTCTCACGCTCACCCCGAAAGAGCTATGGGGTGAGAAGCCAACCTAAGAAGTGGAGAGGTTAAAGCTACTGTTGCAGTGGCTGAGCGCCTTTCAGCTTTAACCTCTCCACTTCCACCCTGGCTAAAAATATTTAACCTGTTACATCATATTTTCTAAAATCTTCATGCCTTGAAGAAGAGCTCTTGGCAGATGAAATGGACCCTTCCACATGGACCCCTTAAGAGTTGTCGAAATCGTTCCGTCCCTATGCAGATAGCCATACCATTCTCCATAGATGGAATCCGGGAAATGATTGAATGCCCACTCGTGAACCTTCTCGTACCATATGAGATACTTCTCCTCTCCAGTTATTTGATGGGCTAATAGAAGAGCATAGAGAGCCTCCGTATGAGGCCACCAGAGCTTCATATCCCATTCGAGCATTGTCAAAGGTTTCCCTTTTACATCAACGAAGTAATAGAGCCCACCATACATTCTATCCCACCCTATCTCCAGAGCCCAATCGATTATTTTTAGGCCCGTATCGATGAGAGCATGATCATTCCTGCTTAAGCCTTCATGAACCAAGAACCACGCAACTTCTATGTTATGTCCCGGACAGACCAGTCTACCCTCAGGTATATTCAGCATAGCCTCACCGTTGGCTCCAACATTATCAAGCAGAATCCTTAAATCCCCTTTCATGAAATGATTGAGTATCTCTCTTAGGGCTTCATCGATTACTTCCCTGTAAAGTGGGTTTCGATCAACCTCTCTTATTTCTTGGGATATACAGATGAGCATCATTGGCATGGCGAGGCTCTTCATAACTCTTGTTTCAGGGATAATCTTAGGCGGGAGGCTTCCCGGCTTCTTGTATAAGTCTATTATTAGCCTATAGGTCTCTCTAGCTCTCTTCAGAGCCTCTTTATTCCCAGATGCTTTATAGTATTCAGTCATCGCCATAACTCCGAAGCATTCAGTAAACAAATATCGCCTCTTTCTCAAAGGTTTTCCATCCCGGGTGACTAAAAAGAACATCCGCCCGTCAGCATCGAAGCCATGCTCAGTTATGAATTCGTATCCTATCTTTGAGGCTTCGAGCCATTCTCTCTTAGGTTCTATAATGTTGTATATTTTCGAGAAAAGCCACATTTCGCGGCATTCCAGCCACATAGCCTTGTCCGTGCCGAAGACCTTGACCTTCCTGTCCAGAAAATGAAGATAGCCGCCATACTTCTTATCTAAGGAGTTCTTCATCCAGAAAGGAATAACATCATCAAGGAGACAATATTTATAAAGGTTATATAATTCCTTAACTCTGCTTTTTCTCACCTTAAACCCACCTATAACATGAATGAAAAACGCTAGTTTAGCAGATAACTCATTAGCAAAATAGATAAAGCTTTACGGAACAACGCAAAGGCTACTTATACAATAATGAGTGGGCTTATAATATAGGGCGGTGGGCTCCACACTCAAGATCTACATCATGGAGGCTCAGCAGGGTCAGATCTGTCATCACCCACCAGTAAAAGCATTATTTTATTGGAATAATTAAATCTTGTTTTCCTTTCTCTTCCGAACCATTATCCAATCTCTCTGCAAGGAATAATCTTAAATTGGATCCAGATCTTATCACAATTCTGCGCTTTACTACTAAAATATCACCTAAAGAGGACGGCGGAAATGAAACTTGCAAAGGGTAAAATTCCGGCTGAAACTTTAAAAAGGATAGTTTTCAGACGGTTAGGTGCCGAGAGAAATGAGGTACTTCTCGGGCCGGCGTTAGGCGAAGACGGATCAGTCATTAAGGTTGGAAAGGAAATTCTAGTTTCTTCAATGGATCCAATAACCGGAGCGCTGGAGAGAATAGGCTGGCTCGCAGTGAATATAAATGCGAATGATGTTGCAACCTTCGGCGTGCCGCCTATTTTCTTTTCTTCATGTATTCTTTTACCTGAGAATTCCACGGAGGATACCGTTGATAAGATAACAAGCCAGATAAATGAAGCCGCTAAGAATTTAGGCGTAGCCGTGATAGGTGGACATACTGAGGTTACTCCGGGACTTGATAGACCAGTGATCATTGGATGTGCGATGGGTATAGCTGAAGATGGAAGATACGTAACTTCTGGAGGAGCACACGTCGGAGACAAGCTGATCTTAACTAAGGGAGCTGGAATAGAAGGCACAGCCATATTGGCGTCTGAAGCCTACAACTATCTCAAAGAGAGGATTGATGAAGATCTTCTCCAATCAGCCATGAAGTTTTATGATAATATAAGCGTCGTGAAAGATGCGATTCTAGCCTTTAGTATTGGCGGTGTTACAGCGATGCATGACCCAACTGAAGGCGGGGTGGCTGGTGGAGTACATGAGATGGCTGACGCTTCGGGTTTAGGCGTTAAGATACTTGAGGAGAGAATAGCAGTAGCTCGGGAAACATACGAGATATGTAGGCTTCTTAACATTGATCCTCTACAACTGATAGGATCCGGAGCTCTTCTCATCTCCGCTAATCCAGAAATGACTGATGAAATAGTAGAGGGATTGAAGAAAGAGGGAATAAGAGCTGAAGTAATCGGGGAATTCTTAGAGAATCCTCAAGAACGCCTTCTCGTAAGAGAGAATGGCAGAGTTGAAAAGCTGGTTAGGCCGGTATCGGATCATCTCTGGGTAGCACTTGAAAGAAGCGGCGTCAAACTTTAGAAAAACTTTTCAGCATGCGGGATAGAATCATTTAGCGATGATCTGAATGCCCTACTGTGTTAGGTGTGGCATGAAGCTTCCAGAAGACGAAGAAGCAAAGTTCTGCCCAAACTGCGGTGCGCCTTTACCACAGGAAGTGCGTCGAGACATAGCCAAGAAAAGAGAAAGAGAACTATTACGCGTGGCACCTTTAAGAAGACGGCTCATACTAGCTTCATTCATATTTCTTCTATGCATGCTTGCTACTTGTTTCGGAACATTAGCAAAAATCGAAGAGGCGGAAGCACAGGATAGGATTAGCAAATTTAATGAGATTGAGGAGATCCTCCAAATAGCGGGAATTCAACTTATCTTCGGAAACAATATGATGTACTGCCTTGCAATGTTCATTCCATTCGTGGGCCCAGCGGGGGGTTTCTATGTTCTTTATTCGACTGGGAGGTTTTTAGCTGCACTGAGCCGTGTTCAAGGACATAATCCGCTCTTTCTATTCTTGATGGTAATGGCTTGCCCTCATGCATGGCTGGAATATATATCCTATAGTCTAGCCATTTCGGAGAGTATATGGCTCTCTTTCTTCATCATAAAGTATGGATATAGAGGGCTTAAGATTGAAATGATAAACGCGGTGAAGTATATTTCATTATGCGCTATCTTCCTCCTAGCAGGGGCAGTCATAGAGATGGCTCTCATCACATCGGCCTCCAAAATTGCTCCAATCTAATGATAATACGTCTCGGAATCTTATAGCGTAGCCTATACATCTGATGGAGAATCGAGATTTAGAAGCTTCTTTATTTTCTTTGCGGATTCTTCAATCTCGATCTTGATCATTCCAAGAGCCGCTTCTTTGTTGCTGAAAGCTATTAGGAGAAAATTTCCCTCGTTGCAAGCAACTATTCGACCTCTCTCCCCCTCTAGAATTACATTCTTTAACTGGCCGATGTCGGCTTCTTCTGCGGATCTGTTAGCCAGCTGGAGGAGACGGGATATTATTGAGCCTATCCTTTCTGGCTTTTTGCTCCAAGGCAAATCGGCGAAAATAGTCAGTCCGTCATTATCCACCACGGCCGACCCTAACAACCCGGCTATTTCCTTGAACTCCTCGAGTATCAGCCTTACTTTTCTCTTCTTACTTGTTGAGGCTCTTTTAAGACCGATCTCTTGGGTGGGAGTTACTCTCCAAAGCTTAGCTGGGCCTACTTCTATGTAGTCAATCTTTCCAGCAGCCTTCAAGGATGCAAGATACTTCAACGCTGTTGTCTTGCTGATGTTGGCTTTTTCCGCTATGCTTACCGTAGTCAGCCCATCTTTGCTTTCTTCTAAAACTTTAAGAATTTTCTTCTCGTAATAGGATGACAAGCCTCTTCATCAATGTATTTTTTGGCCTTCAATAAAAGATCTATGTAAGATTAAATCCATTTTTCAACATGGAGAATTTAGACGGTTTAGAATGCTGAAGTTTAGACAGAAGTGGATATTTCTTGAGAAAAATCCAGTTTTTAAACAGTTTGGATAAACACAGTATCCTATACATTTCTCTTGTGAAATTATTTTCTACGATGAAGAAATGAAGCCGAAAATGATATGCCTGATAGAATTAAGCTACGTGGATTCCTCCGAGCAAAGGAGAGAAGAGATTGAGAAAATACTCGGCATGATCAAAAAGACTGGGTGGAACATTGAAAGAATAATGCTGCTGGAAGACAGGAGAGGTGAATTCTGAGTCTTCGTCTTTTCGGATTCCTCGGGGTGGTGAATATGAATAACATCGGCATGCTGAACTTAAGCGAACTAAACTGGGACGAAGCTATTAAGCTGCTTGAGCTTGTCTCCTCGGATGGATGGGAAATATTGGCCATAAAACTTATTCCAGAAGGAGTCTTCGCGTTTATAGAGGAACGTATTTTTGAGTGGGTGGATGAGGAGATCTAGGTTTGTTAATATGCCTTCTTAGCTCCGTAGACATTTCTCTTTATCCTCTAAAAGACCGATAGACCAAACATGTCTAATTTTGATCATTAAGCATGGACTCACATCCCTGTGAAGAATACCACAGTAAAGTAAAATGTAGTATTTTTCTTGGAGTTATCATTCTTTAGAGTTTCATAAGACTCTATGTGGCTCAGCCCTAAAGGATATGATCCTTGAATAATTAGCAAAAAATTTAAGTTTACAGGATCCTTTTAATGCAAAGGAGATTCCAAAATGAGGCTGTTCGGTAAAAAGAAGAAAGAGCCTGAGGCTCAAGAATTTTCTTACGAGATCTTCGGCGGCTTCACGATTAAGAAGACATCGACCGGATACGAAATCATCTGGAGAAGCCCAAACCTTACAACGCTAAATGTCGACTCTGAACCAGTAATTGATGAGGGAATAGAGATTAAACGTAATGGAGACACCATACAGGTGCTCACAACAGAGTGCAAACTGAGAATCGTAAGGAAAGATGGAGAGACGAAGGCTTACATCTCTAAGCTATGATGCGCAGGGTATCCTTATCCGACCGTTGCTAGAGCCACCGAAACAATTTATATTTTTGTAGAAGATTTTTAAGATTGTGTGGATAGATTTTCTTCATTCACTCATTTCCAATGTGAGAAGGTTATGCAAAGCATAAAAATCAGGTCTCCGTGTAGCTCTGCAAATCTTGGTTCCGGATTCGATTCCTTTGGTTTAGCTCTTGAAGCTTTCTATGACACAGTCACTCTAGAGCTCACCGACGGAGAAATAAAAATTGAGGTGACAGGAATTGGAGCTGAAAGAGTTCCAAAGAGCCCAAATAAAAACACGGCTGGCCTTGTAGCTAAGAGACTCCTTGAGAATAAAGATGTCGGCGTCAAAATTCACCTGCATAAAGGCATACCGTTGGGCATGGGGCTTGGAAGTAGCGGAGCGTCGGCAGCGGCATGTGCTTATGGACTCAACGAGCTTTTGAACCTTGGATTATCAAGAAACGAGATAGTTAGGTGGGCCGCGCTTGGAGAGATTGCGGCTGCCGGAGCAGCCCATGCAGACAACGTTGCAGCCTCGATTCTAGGAGGTTTCACGATTGTACGAACATGTAATGATTTAATAGATGTCGTTCGACTTAATCCTCCCCCGAATCTCCAAATAGCCTTAGCCATGCCGATAATTAAGATATCTGAAAACAAAACGGCTACCGCCAGATCTATTCTACCACGTTCTATACCTCTCAAAAGCGCCGTTTTAAACATTCAAAACGCCGCGTATATCGTAGCGGGTTTTCACCTTGGAAATATTGAGATGATTGGACATGGAATGATGGATGCGATCGCTGAGCCCTTTAGAAAAAAGCTTATTCCATGCTATGAAGATGTGAAGAAGGCAGCCTTAGACGCTGGGGCCGCCGGTGTCACGATAAGCGGAGCTGGACCAACAGTCATCGCGGTTGTTGATTCAACGAAAATCTCTGCAGGAGATGTGGCGAAGGCGATGGCTGAGGCTTTCCAAGATGGAGGAGTAGAATGCAGAGCGTATTGTTCGAAGCCTTCATTAAAGGGAACCGAGAGAATAGTTAACGGATGAAGAACCTTCAGCATGCATGGTGACTGGGAATGACGAACGGTAAGAAGCCAGTTATAGGCATCACTATGGGTGACCCAGCGGGAATAGGACCTGAGATAACACTTAAGGCTCTCTTGAAACCTGAAACCTTCGAATTTTGTAAGCCCATCGTAATAGGCGACTTGAGGATTCTTGAGAGAACAGCAAAAAAATTAGATCTAGAAGTATCAATATGCCGAATTCATTCTATAAGTGAGGCTTGTTGTAAAGCCGGAGCGGTAGACGTCATAGATCTAGAGAATATTGATTTATCCTCCTTTGAATTTGGAAAAGCTTCAGTGCAGGGCGGAAAGGCTTCAATAGAGTATATTAAGAGAGCCGTCAGCCTTGCCTTACACGGGCATATAGATGCCGTGGCTACTTGTCCCATTAACAAGCAAGCCATAAGAATGGCTGGAAGCCAGCATATTGGACATACAGAGATGCTTGGAGCACTATGTGGAGTGAAAGATCCTTTGGTTATGTTCTGGGTTCGGGGAGTTAAGATCTTCTTTTTAACTAGGCATATTCCATTAGCCGAGGCCATAAGAGCCGTTAAGAAGAAACGGATAGTTGAGGCTGTGACCCGAATAGTCTCCGAGATGCGACGCATAGGCTTCGAAGATCCTCTCATCGCCGTTGCGTCGTTAAATCCCCATGCAAGCGACGGAGGATTAATCGGCAATGAGGAGGAGAAGGAGATTATTCCAGCGGTTGAAGAGCTTAAGTCTAGAGGCTTCAGAGTCGTGGGTCCCGTTCCGGCGGATTCAGTCTTCCATCAAGCTTTCGAGGGAAGATACGACGCTATCCTCAGCCTATATCATGATCAAGGACACATAGCTGCTAAGACTGTTGATTTCTATGGAACGGTCAGCGTCACGCTCGGTCTTCCCTTTATAAGGACATCAGTAGATCATGGAACAGCGTATGATATAGTCGGTAAAGGAATAGCAAATTCCAAAAGCTTGGAGAAAGCAATAGAGCTAGCCGCATACTTGCACAGCAGACTTCAGTCCTACTAGAGGAGAGAATTCAGCAATGGTTAAGGTTATTTTAGACTCAAACTTCTTTTTTGTTCCATTCCAGTTTAGAATCGACATATTTGAGGAACTTAACAACCTTCTCGGAAGAGCCAAGCCTGTAGTATTATCTACAACTCTGGAGGAAATGAGGAAAAAAATGAAGAAGAGCCACGGTAAGAGATTTATGGAATTCTCTGCAGCTCTGAAACTAGCGGAGAAATGCGAAGTTCTTGAAGTGAAAAAGGAAGCATCCGAGAAATACGATGATGTGATCCTGAGAGTTGCAAGCCAGCTAAGACTACCTGTTGCGACGAATGACGCCGAATTAAGGAGAAGACTCAGAAAACTAGGACTACCAATCATATACTTGAGAGAAAAATCGAAGCTTGTGGTTGAGGGATATATTCAGCATAATTTGTAGACATAATTATGCTGAATACCAGATCAGACACTACGTTTTCTAAGGGATATTTTAACTCCACGTTTAGAAAGCATTCTCTGTACCACGATTACCACAAGCGCCGTCGCTATGGCTGTTAAACAGATGCTTATCCAGAACCAGGGAATCGGAGAAGAGACAGAGACTATAATCGTTCTAACACTACTTTTAGCCTCTCTACTTTCAGCTTGAATAGTTAATTGATAATCTCCAGGCGTTAGATTTGGGTCTGGAGATACTCGTATAGTGAACGTTGCTGAGGCCTTTGGTCCTAGAGAGAGAATATCGACAGGCGTGACTAATACGTTAGGTATAGCTGTGGAGTTCACATCTAGCTTTATTTCCCTAAGCGTCGATTCACCCATATTTCTGACCGTGACCACTATGTCGATCTTATCACCAGCGTATACGTGAGGAAAAATCGGCTGAACCCCGGTGACCTCCAGTGAATACCTTGCCAGAACCTTAGTGGTTAGTTCAAGTGTTGATGTTAGGATTCCATCAGCCGTAGATCCGTTAACAACAATTCTATATTCCTTCTCCTCGATTACCTCTGGAGGTTTTGCTTCAAGCCTAACCCACTTGGATTCACCAGGAGCGAGAGATAATTGAGTCTCTGAAAGAGTTATATCCCACCCGAGAACTTCTTCTGATTTAACCGCCTCTAGGAGAACTTCTTCTCTTCGTCCACCCTCATTACTTACGCGAATTGAATATCTCGCGCTTTGACCAGCCTCTATAGACTCGGATGGGTAGGGGCAGAAGAGGCTGATTTTTCTCTCCATCCTCTTGACTGTCACTACCAAGGCTTGGGTCGCACATGCATAATTTCCATCAGCATGCACTCTGAATCTATACTCTCCGGGAGTAGCGTTTTCAGGAACGCTAACGACCATTTTAATCTTCACATTTTCTTCTGGAAGCACGGTCAGCGACTTAACTTCCTTATCTCCGACAAAGAAAGAAGCTGTCCAATTTGTTGGCAAGTCCGGATTTTCAATATATATCAAATAGTTATCTCGAACTGGACATTCGTTCTTAAGGTATAACTCGAAAGTTAAGCTATTTCCGGGATAGACTTCCTGCCACTCATGCGGAGAATATAAATCAACTTCATATTTTGTCGGGGGAGGCTGCTCCACCGTTAAATACAGGGTAATCTCAGATTTTGAATATTCACCTTCCGCATGTACATTGAACTCGTAATCTCCTGGGGTAGCGTTTTCAGGAACGTTAACGACGAGTTTTATGGTTACGATCGCCCTTTTCTCAACTCCAATCTTCCGGATCTTATCGTTCTGATAGTAAAAATAAGCTTTCCATCCCTCAGGAAGCCCTGGATCCTTAACGTCAAGCTTTAATACGTCGTATAAGTAGCTGGGATTCCATATACTTATCTCGTAAGAGACCGTTGAGTTAGGAAGAGTCACTTTCCATGGAAGAGTACACTTCATCGTCCCTCTTAACTTCACCTTAGCGGATTCAGAACATACTAGTTGGGAACAAGTCACTAGAAGGATTAGCATAAAGATGCAAAGGCTGCTTAGGGAATGATAAGTGAAACCTTTTATCCTAAACATGACATTCGCATCTCTTTTTAATGAATGAGCAAGCTGTAAAATATAAGTTTTTTAGAACCGCCGCATTGTCCATGATACTCAAGCCTTATTAATCCCCGGGATTCTCGCGGACTATAGTTTCTCTTCTGTCGGGACCGACAGATATTATGTTTATCGGCACCTTCAAGTGTTCCTCTATCATTTGAAGATACTCCTTAGCCTGCTTCGGCAAAGCATCATATCCTTCCTTAACTATTCTTCTCCAATCCACATCAGCTGGCCAGCCTTCGAGCTCTTCGTAAACCGGTTCGCATTTCTCGAATAGACGTATATCTGCTGGCACTGTATCGATCGTTCTACCTTCGCATTTGTATTTAATGCAGATTTTGAGAGGATTTATGCCGCTTAGAACGTCGAGTTTCGTCACTATGAGTTCATCTATAGAGTTTAGGCGGATGGAGTATTTCACCGGAACAAGATCTAGCCAACCGACCCTTCTAGGCCTACCCGTCGTCGTTCCGTATTCCTTCCCAACCCCTCTGATCTTATCGCCTATTTTGTCTTTCAGCTCTGTTGGAACGGGTCCTGTTCCAACGCGTGATATGTAAGCCTTCATGACTCCTATGACCTTATCAATTCTTTTTGGACCTACACCGACTCCAATGCATGCTCCGCCAGCAACGGTGCTTGATGATGTGCCATAGGGGTATAGGCCATGGTCTATATCTAGAAGCGTCCCTTGAGCCCCCTCGAATATCACGGTTTCCCCCCTGTCTAACGCATCATTTATCTCCGCTGAGACATCACATACGAGATCCGAGATATACTGGCCGAATCGTAAAGCCTTTTCAAATATTTCATTCATGTCGAGTTTGATATTCTCACCATATACTTGGCGGATAATCTTCTGTTTGAATCCGACTAGAAGATCTAGCTTCGATTTGAGAATCTCTTTATTTAGAAGATCGGCTATTCGTATCCCGAATCTTGCAGTCTTATCCGAATATGCTGGTCCTATACCTCTCTTTGTTGTGCCCGCGCGAAGATTACCCTTCAACCTCTCTTGTAGACCATCTTCTATTTTATGAAAATTAAAGACGACATGAGCTCTATCACTTATTCGTAGATTCGGATTAAATCCTTCACGTTTCAGACTCTCAAGCTCATCGACCAGAATGTTAGGATCCACGACGACGCCGTTTCCGATATAAACCTTCTTACCTCGTAGAACGCCGGAAGGAATCAGGTGGAACTTGTAGGTCTTCCCGTCGACAACGACTGTATGACCAGCATTTGCACCTCCATTATATCTAACAACACAGTCTGCATCCTTTGCCAAGAAATCGGTAACTTTACCCTTAGCCTCATCGCCCCATTGTGTACCTACGATAACTATTCCCGGCATGGAGAGATTCACCTAGGATTTTAGTAATCCATTTTAAATAAAAGTCTTTAATACCTTCTTCGGTATGAAAAGTAACGATTGATTCTGCTGAGGGAAAATTATTAAAAACGTATTTGTTGCTTATTTCCTCGATAGCTTAAAAGTGGTGTTCTGAATGAAGAAGCTGAAGGTCGGCGTGATCGGTTGTGGAGAAATTGCGAGAGTTCATGTTAAAAGGTTGAGATCTATCAATGAAGTTAGCATAGTTGCATTTGCTGATATAGTTAAGGGAAAGGCGGAATTATTTTCTGAAAGATACGGTGGAAGGGCTTATACTGATTGGCATGATATGCTTAACAAAGAGGATCTCGACATAGTTTATATCTGCATACCTCCATTCGCACATTCAGATGAAGTTATGATCTCAGCTGAGAAGGGGATACATATCTTCATCGAGAAGCCCATAGCGTTAAGCATGAATCAAGCGTGGAGCATGGTAAAGGCGGTTGAAAGAAGCGGCGTCAAGAGCCAAGTTGGATACTGCATGAGATTCGGATATGCCGCTGAAAAAGCGAAAGAGCTCATAGAAAGCGGCGAAGCTGGCAAGATCGGTTTAGCTATAGGATGGTACTGGTGCCACTTTTTGGGAGGATCATGGTGGAGAGATAAGAACAAGAGCGGCGGCCAAGTAGTTGAGCAGTCCACTCATCTTTATGATGCATTGCGTTACTTCTGCGGCGAAGTTGATGTGGTATATGGACATATGAATAGAATATTCTGGACCGATATCCCCGATTTGACGATTGAGGATGTAAGTAGCACAACTTTCCGGTTTAAATCCGGAGCGATAGGATCGATTTCGTCGACGACTTGGGGGGCTAACTCTCAGTGGTGGTTTAAATGGATTATAGCGACTGAAGAGTATACGATGCACGCTGAAAACGGAAACACGTTAAATCTTTACTCAACTAGGAGAAAAAGAGTAGTTAGAGAGTGGGAGGATAGGGATGTTTATCTCTTAGAGGCGAAAGATCTGATTCGAGCAGTTCTTAATGATGAAGAAACGAGAACGCCTATAAGGGATGGAGCTAAAACTTTAGAGTTCACATTGGCGGCTAGGAAGTCAATGGAAACCGGAAAGCCAGTTAAGCTACCGTTAACTTGAAAGCGGGGCATATGCTAATGAAAAAGGGTGTGAACGCCTGGATATATCCTTCCAAGTTTACAGTTGATGAAGTTTTAGAAGCATCAGCCAAGATAGGGTTTGAGGGCGTCGAGCTGAACCTTGACGAGAAGTCCTTGAAATTTTCTAAGAAGAGAAGAAGAGAAATAGCCGAAAAAGCCTCCTCACTTGGATTAGAGCTGCCAAGCCTCTGCACAGGCCTATTCTGGAAGTTCAACCTTGCAAGTCCTGAAGAGAAAGTGAGAAAGAAGGGAGTTGAGATAATAAAGAAGGGATGCGAGTTCGCCTCAGATATTGGATCTAAGGTTCTCTTAATAGTCCCAGCGGTTGCTGTGCCTGAAATCCCATACGAGGAGATCTGGAGACTGGCAAAGGAAAGCATTTTGAAGGCTGCTTCAACAGCTGAAAGTTACGACGTTATCCTAGGAGTTGAAAATGTTTGGAATCAGTTTCTTTACAGTCCACTTGAGTTTCGAAGGTTTATAGAGGAGATAAACCATCCTTACGTGAAGGCGTATTTCGATGTTGGAAACATACACTTTCTAGGCTTCCCTCAGCAGTGGATCAGACATCTTTCAGACCTTATTATCTGCGTTCATGTTAAGGATTTTCTAAGATCGGAAAGGCGGTTTAAACCTTTACTTGAAGGAGATGTTCCATGGTCAGAGGTCATGAAAGCCCTTCGGGAGATTGGCTATAAGGGCTTCCTGAATGTTGAGCTCCCTCCGTATCCAGGGCACCCATTAAAAGCGGCTATGGATAGTAAGGCGGCCTTGGACATAATCTTTAAAATGTAAAAATATTTCTTCATCGGCTACCAATATGATACTACCTTCCCCCTTTTGGTCTGATACGTAGCTAAATTTTGCACCTCCTTTATCTCCGTCTATGCTAGGGGTTAATCACAGGGAATGTTGTATTGCTTTATCTCTAAAACGCAGTAATTTTTTATTAGGAGCATACATTTAAAGCCGCTCGTGTATCTTTTGATGTGGAGGCTAAAGCTTGAGCGGGAAGAAGAACAGACGGGTCGATGAGGGTTTACCTCCCGATTTCCGCGAAACCTACTTTTCTCTATTTTCTGGGCCGGAGCCCGAGACCCTTCACGCCGACCTATATCATATGCTTATCGATGAGGGAACAGACATTATTATACAGCAGCTTAAGGAGTATAATCAGAGACGAAAGGATCTTCTAGTTAGGATACGTGATAAAGTGAGAGTTAAAAAAGCTACACGCGACGATGAATGGGCGGCTAATGTTAAGGTTGTGGCTTCAGACGCTGGCAATAATGGCGTCGACTTGAGATTCGCATTTATTCCTCTTTACGCTTCCACAGCCCTTTTAGCTGCCGGATGGAGCATAATCGATGAGCCTATATTTAAGGCTGGAAAACCAGATGTCTGGGCAGATGAGTTCAGAACGGAGCAGAGAGAGTCTCTTCTTGCCTTTAAGATACAATGCGATGTGACTGAGGAGGCTGTGGAGAAGTGGGAGCCCGACTTCGTGTTAGTTGACGGCTCATTACTTCTGAACTTCTGGCTTTCACCTT
>JAGGUU010000024.1 GCA_021158305.1 Candidatus Bathyarchaeota archaeon | reverse complement strand
CCAATCAGATGGATCTCGTATCCATCCAATTCTTTGATGATAGATGATGATGGGATCAGCCCTCTGGCCAATATTATCCACTCAGCCGGAATCTTAGATGCTTCTCCGCCCTTATTAATTATGACACCGTCATCCACTATCTTCTCAACATCAACCTCAAAGATTATCTTGACATTATACTTTCTCAGTTCGGAGAGGAGGAAAGAAGCATAGAAGGGTTCAATATTCCTCGATATCGTTCTATACCGCTTAAGAATAGTCACCTGATTCTTTTTTAGCGCTAAGAACTTGGCTGTCTCTAATCCTATCAATCCCCCACCTATAACTACCGCCCTGCTATTCTCGATTTGGATCTTTCCTCTAAGAACTTCATGGGCAACGACGACTCTTTCACTTTCGACCCCGGGGATATCCGGAATGTAAGGTTCTGCTCCCGTAGCTACAATTATGACGTCGGGTCTTAATCTCTCAACCTCACCCCTAGTGACTGGACATTTAAGCTTAATATTCACTCCTAACCTCTTGAGTTCGTAACTGTAATACTCGATTACCCACTTCAGTTTTTCTTTTCCAGGAATCACGGAGGCTATATTTAATGCTCCGCCTAGACATTCATCCTTCTCATAGAGATAGACTTCATGCCCTCTGAGTGCACATACTCTAGATGCTTCCATCCCAGCCGGTCCAGCGCCTATCACCATCACCCTCTTCTTAGTCTCAGCCCTATCTATTCGGGTATATTCCCTGCTGAATCCTACTTCTGGATTAAGCGAACACCGTATTGCCGTTCCCTCATGGTGCCTAGCTCTTACACACTCATTACATGAAATACATCTTCTAATGGCTGCTTCATCTCCATTAAATGCTTTTCTAGGCCATTCTGGATCGGCGATGAGAGCTCTGCCTAAAGCGACGTAATCCGCCTTTCTCTCCTCTAGGATCTTCTCTGCATACCAAGGTTCCCTTATAACGCCAACGGCTATAACGGGAACATCAACGACCTTCTTAATCTCCTCAGCTAGATATGTACGCCATCCTTGAGGATACGGCATAGGCTCGAGACGCTTCTCTCTACTCGTCTTTCCCAATGTCACATGGATGGCGTCGGCTCCAGCCTCGCAGAGCCTCTTGGCTATCAGTTTCCCCTCCGAGATTCCAATTCCTCCCTCTGAGAACTCCTCAACTCCAAGTCTCACGCTGACTGGAAAGTCATCTCCCGCATACTCCTTTATTCTCCTTATTATCATGGCTGGAAATCGAACTCTCCCCTCTAAATCCCCTCCAAACTCATCTGTTCTCTTATTGGTGAGTGGAGAGAGAAACTGGTTAATTAGGAGTCCATGGCCAGCCTGAATCTCAACCATATCAAAGAACGCTCTTCTCGCCCTCTCCGCCGCCTCCCCGAACATGCATGCTAACTCTTCAATCTCATCTTTACTCAGCTCCCTCGGTATTACGCCTTTAGAGCCCATAGATATAGGAGACGGAGCTATCGGTCGCTCACCTGTTATTTTAGGGTCAGCCGCCCCTCCGGGATGTGTTAATTCAATACCGACCTTGGCTCCGGCGTGATGCACGGTCTGGGCTAGGCTATATAGGCCTGGAATGAATATGTCTGAGTCTATTCTAGGCTGAGTTGATCCATGCCTGCCATGCGGAAAGTGGATACATGCATTCTCGACTATTACGAGTCCACATCCTCCCCTAGCAATCCTATAATAATGATCAATAAGTCTCTCAGTTACCTCCCCATTCACACCTGCAAGATTCGTTGAGATAGGCGCAAATATTATTCGATTCTTAATCTTAAGATTCCCTAGAAATCCACACTCAAAGAGCCTTGGATACCGCGGATGAACCATAACCCTTCACCTAATCATTAAATCTGTTTCTTCCAAATTTTCAAGCATATCCCCAACTTCTACCTGAGATCTCACTTATAGGCTGAATATCAAGCCCATTAAACTTTTCGACTGCTCCAGGTTCCTTTCCGCCCGCAAATATCACTTCGCCCCCACTACAAATTGCGGTATGGCGCTAGTATGAGTATCAAAGAAATATTCAAGAATGAAGGGTCATCCAGCATGAAGGGTTTTCATGAAAAAACATGACATTCTCCTGCCAGCGACTGATATCACCATCTCCTAAAAGCGAGGTACACTCCACCCGTCCAAAGTTGGTGGGCCGGGCCGGATTTGAACCGGCGACCTTCGCCGCGTGAAGGCGACGTCCTAACCAGCTAGACTACCGGCCCTTTCTCATCCTTCTTATACTTCTGCCTTAATATTTTATTTTTTCCAAACCTCAGTCAAAGAGATAGATTCTTAAAATAGCGAATCAAAAATAGATTTAGACCAAGCCGCAGGGCCCGTGGCCTAGCCAGGATAGCGGCTGGAAAGCACCAGCCGCCGCGAGAGGGCGTCGGCCTCCTAAGCCGATGGTCCCCGGTTCAAATCCGGGCGGGCCCGCCAAATCTTTAATTTGATTTTTGAAAAGTAAGCCTGTTTTAAGGTTGTTTCTTAGCATCTGACTCTCTTCACCGAAGGCTGTAAGAGGCGCCCGGGGATTAATCTCGTTAGAGATTGAGCCTCGAGGAGCTATTGATGGTTCCGTAATCTTGGGGGTCTTGCGTGTTCCTTAAGGCCTCTGCGAACTTGATCCGGGCGTATCCTGTTCTTCATATAATAAGGATATGGAGAATAATGATGGGTTGATCGAATCCCCACAGAATCCGTGTTGTTAGTTCAAAAGCCAAAAAAATATCAGGTGTTACTTCAGTTTAAGTGAGTTTAAATGGAAAGACTCGCCGCTAAGGAAACAGTATATTTAAGCGGAAAAACTAGAAAGGCTCATGATGCCTTAAATCTGATTGGTATGATCGAGGAAAACCTGATCAAGTTTGGGCTTCAAAAAAATGAAGCTAAAATTTTTCTTTTCTTAGCCAGAACCGGAGAGAAAAAGGCTAGAGAGATCTCAGAGGCTCTCTCACTTTATCGAACTGAGACCTATCAAGCTTTAAGAAGCTTGGAGAAAAAAGGCTTAGTTTTTTCTGTTTTCGGAAGGCCGCTTAAATTTAAGGCAATTCCGTTGGAAAAAGCAATAAATCTGCTAATAGAAGCGAAGAGGCTTGAGATAGAGAAACTAAAGCAGGAAAAGAGGAAAATAGTTGAGGTTTGGCTTTCGATTCCTCGACTTGAAACAAAAACAGAAACGAAAAAGGAAATCTTCCAAATATTGGAGGGAAATGAACAAGTCTTTTTGAAGATTAACGGAATGTTGGAGAGAACGAGATGTGAGATATATATTTATGCCTCAGAATATGATCTTAGAAAACTTTACAATGCAAGATTAACCGAAAAATTAAATGAGGTATCCGAGAAAGGAGTGAAAGTAAATCTCTTGACTAATGATTCTTCAGAGAGCTTGTTCTTCTTAAGAAGTATGAATGCAAATATCGATTTCTGGCTGATCCCCCGCAAAAATTCGGTAATCTCCCCATATGATCTAGAACCTCCATTTTTCTTAATTTCTGATAAAGAAGAATTATTGTTACTCTTAAGAAGAGATAATTACCAAAAGAATCGCAAGAAATTAAATAGCATGGCACTCTGGACAAACTGTGATGCACTGATTAAAACATTCTATATTCTATTCCTCGAGCTAAGAAAAAGATTTGATAAATAACATTTTAATAGTAACCACTTCTGAATAGCCATAAAACTATCCTTCTAGCCAAGATTTTCCTCTACTGATAAGTTCATCCCGGAGCTTCTCATTTAAGAAGATTATCACCGCCCCATAAATCTCCTCACCGTTCTTTTTGAAACATGTTTGGAAGACCATAGCTTTCCTGTTTTGTAGGCGTAATTTCGCTAAGAAAACATCTAGGATCGCATCAAACACATCCGTGGTGTGAATCGGAGGAGTCGGTAGGAGCTCCATATTCGTGAAGTTGGATATTGCGCTTAAAAACGAGCCTATGACTATATTTCCAACCTCTTCAATAGCTGACTTCTTCATTTCTTCATCTAATTCTTCCATGTTAAAGGTATTCTTAATCATGGCTGAAACTATCTTATCCGCTTCCTCCCTACCGAAAACAAGTAGAATATCGCAATCATAACTTCCCTGTAGATTCTTGTATATCACCACCACTGGCATATCATGTAATCCTAGCTTCTTAGGAACCTCTTCTGGATAAGCTACAAATATTTCAGGGAAGGTGATGGAAATTTTCTGCTGAATAAGTTCTGAAAGTGCCGTTGCGGCATGCCCCGCTCCCATACTTCCAATCTCTCGAAGTATCTCGTTCTCCGGAATCATCTCAGAATTTCTTCTATATTCACTTTTGTCTTGACCGCTCATATTTTCCTCTCCTTTCCATCCATTGTGTTTATCTTCATGGTTCCTGATCCAACTTCAAATTCTATGATTCTACCGCGATTTCCTCCGGTATCCTCAGCTACCAGAGGAATTCCAAGATCAGCCAGTTTTTTCTTAACTACGTTGGCATTATTTACTCCGATTTTCAAGATTGGATGATTAAGTATGGGAAACATATTTGCACCTCCGGCGATCTTAGCTTTTATATACTCTTTTTTAGCACCTTTAGAAATTAGTGCAGAAAGCAGAGCAGGAACCGCCGTATCCGCATATCTTTGCACCGAGTCAATATTTCCCTTATCAAAATCTTCTTTTTTCGGTAATACTATGTGAACCATACCGCCAATTCTATTCATTGAGTCATACATGCATAAGGCTATACATGAACCCACAGTTGTTGAAATGATTGTGGGATTCCTCGCAACAATCATTTCAGCCATACCTATCCGGACTTTTTTCTCATTTTCTTCATTCATTCTGCTTCAAAGTCTCCGCCAGCCATTTTTACGGCCCCCTAAGAGTATTTTGAGAGAACCTCAAGAACTTTCACTGGACGAAACGGTTTTACAACAAAGTCTTTAGCTCCATTTTTCAGTGCCTCAGTAATGAGAGTTTGCTGACCCATTGAACTGCACATGATAACCTTAGCTTCTGGATCTTCCTTCATTATTATCTTCAATGCATCAAGACCGTCTTTTGTCATTTTTCCAGGAGGCATCACTATATCTAAAAAGACGAGATCCGGCCTATACTTTTTGTACATCGTTACTGCCTCATCTCCATTGCCTGCTTCAGCTATAACTTTGTTGCCGCTCTGAATAATTATCTTCTTGAGAACCATTCGCATAAAGGCGGCATCGTCAACTATAAGTACTGAAGCCATGGAAGATCCGCTCTTTAAATCCTGAATCAGAATGATTTTTAGAATTCATGTGATTAATAAGAGTTGGTCTGTACAAAAATTTACTTACAATATTTTATTTATTCAAATGATAAAAAAGGCGTGGGAAAGAAAGATACTAAATAATGTTAAAAATTCCATTTAAATGGAAAAATGTTCACAAAATACAAAGAAACAGAAGAATATGGCTTCGAGGTATTAAAAAAGATAATCTTGAGAAGAATAGGGCTGGATTGCAATTACTATAGAGACAGTTATCTGCGAAGAAGAATAGATCTGAGGATGAAAAATTATGGATTAAACAGCTACTGGGATTATATGAAGATCCTTATAAACAATGAAGATGAATGGCCTTCACTAATAAGAGATCTAACTGTAAACTATACAAGTTTTTTTAGAGACCCTGACGTTTTCTTCTATTTTAAGACAAGAATACTGCCTGTGCTATTAAGTAATAAAAGGGTAATAAGAATTTTAAGTGCTGGCTGCTCAAGTGGAGAAGAACCATATACTATAAGCATGATTATAAATGACGTTCTTAAATCAAATGTTAATAAATATTTGATTTCAATATATGCTATTGATATTGATGAATGTGCTTTAAATAAGGCAATAATTGGAGAATACGAAGAAAGAGTTGTTGAAAAAATTAGCAGATCGTATATTCAAAAATACTTCATAAAAGTTAATGGAAAATATAAGGTTAGTGGGTGTGTTCGGCGTTTAGTACATTTTAAAAACATGGATTTAACACAGGGAGTAAAATACCGAAATTTAGATGTGATATTTTGCAGAAATACCTTCATATACTTTTCTCCAGAAGCCCAAAATAAAATTTGTATGGATTTCTATAATGCACTGAATCATAATGGTTACTTAATTCTTGGAAAGACAGAGATCCTCCCAGAAAAAGTAGCGGATAAATTTATCTGTATTGATAACGAAAGAAAAATATTTCAGAAAATCTAAGATCTTGTCTGTTAAATTTTTGACTTATTAGTTCTTAAATATTCTTTTTCATAGAATTGATAGAAACGGGAATGAAAATGTCTCGAAAACATAATGAAGGAGAGGAGAAGCTCTTCGAGAGAAGCAAAGACAAAAAAGACATAGACTACAATGCCCTTTCAGAGGCCTTAAAGAGAGTGGACACCCTCGTAAAATTAGTTACTAATGCTAAACAATCAGCGACGAACTTGAAAGAGTATACAGCAAATGCTTCAAAGGTCTCGGATCAACTCTCTACGAATATACAGCAGCTGGCTACTGCTTCCCAGCAAGTCTCTGAAGGTGCGCAGAGACTATCGAAGATCGCTGAGGAATCCGCGAAGAACATGAATACTTTATCTACATTATTGAACGAAACAGCTAAAGCTTCGCAAACAGTAAATTCAACGACACAAGAAGTGCTGGGGAGAGCTAACAAAGTCGCTGAAATGGGTTCAAAGGCAAGCGAAACAATTCGTAATATTCGAGAAAGAATGGGTCAAGTCTTGAAATCTGTCGATAATATGATATCCACGATCGAGCGGGTAGGTAAACTAACAAGCTCGATTACTGACGTTGCAAGTCAGACGAACATGCTTGCGCTGAACGCGGCAATCGAGGCTGCTAGAGTTGGCGAGGCTGGTAGAGGCTTCGCTGTCGTTGCAGATGCTGTGAAAAATCTTGCAAGTCAAACAAGAGAAACTGCCAGTGAAGCAGAAGCTTCAATCAGCGATATAAAAGAAGCTGGCTCATCAGTCTTTAATCTTGCACAGCAGTCTAACAAGGAAACAGTTGATGGCGAGCAGGTTATAAGAGTCGCTCTTGAAGGCGCAAATCAGATACGCGAAGCCATTCAGAACGTTGCAAAGATTATGGAGAATCTTAATGCACAAGTTCAGCAAGGAATGGCATCGGCAAAAGAAGTTGTTAAAGCAATAGATGAGGTAGCAAGCGTTGCGCAAGAAAGTGCTTCCGCAGCTGAAGAAGCTTCAGCAGGAGTAGAAGAACAATCAGCTGCAGCAGAGGAGATGGCAACGATATCAAAGAGGATTATGAACGAAGCTGAACAAGCCGAATCAAGATTAATCGAAATACTTGCTGAAGCTGAAAAGCTCCAAGGAATCCTCAGAAGCTTAGCCTAATAAGCCTAGGAGGAATTTGAAATGATGAGCAATGAAAAACAGATAGTTCTCTTTAGTCTCGACGGCGTTCTTTACGGAACCGATGTGCATCAAGTAAGAGAGATCAGAGAAGTACAAGATATAACACCAGTTCCCTACGCTCCTTTTTACATTGAGGGAGTAACGAACCTACGGGGAGAAGTGATTCCAGTCATAGACTTACGTAAAAGATTCGGAATCAAGGAAAAGAGCAGAGGCGAAAAAAGCAAGATAATGATTATTGTGCAGAACGAAGACAAAAAAGCAGTTGGCATAATCGTAGATTCCGTGATGGAAGTAATGAGCGTCTCGCAGAGCGACACAGAAAGAACTCCTGACATACTCACAACAGTTGACTCAGACTGTGTCTTAGGCATAGCAAAACGTGGTGAAGATTTAATAATACTATTAGATCTACAGAAGGTGATCTCAAAGAAAAATGCCGAGGCAACGGAGGCAATAGAAGAGTTAGCTACGTCATCAGCGGAGTCATCGACGCCAGAAACTTCACCCGCAGAAATTTCGGGATAACAAATAATATCTCACTTTCTTTTTCATTGAGGAAGAAAAATTGAAACAAATAAAGGTGTTTATCGTTGAAGACTCAATTTTTATGCGAAATGTTATTTCTGACATAATAAATTCAGATCCCCAACTTCAAGTTATCGGCACAGCAAGAGACGGTGAAGAAGCCTTAAATAAATTAGATGAACTGAAACCGGATGTCATAACTCTTGATATTGAAATGCCAAGGATGGACGGTTTATCCGTCCTCAAACAGATCATGAAGAAGAATCCTAAACCCGTAATAATGTTGAGCGCATTAACTCAAGAGGGAGCAATACATACTTTTAAGGCTTTGGAGTACGGTGCGGTTGATTATATTCCTAAGCCTTCAGGAAAAATCTCTCTAAATCTAAGCACAATTAAAGATGAGATCATTTCAAAAATTAAAATGGCAGCTTCAGCAAATCTTCACAAGCTGAAAATCAAGCCAGTCCACATAGAAGCTTACGAGTTAACAGACAAGATCGTAGCTATTGGCGCATCTACAGGCGGTCCTCAAGCTTTAACGCATGTTTTAACTAGTCTTCCAGATAATGTTCCGCCCATTCTCATCGTGCAACATATGCCTGAAGGCTTCACGAAACCTTTCGCGGAACGACTAGATTCAATGTGCAAGTTTAAGGTGAAAGAAGCCGAAGATGGCGACTACGTCTCGAAGCAACTAGCCTTGATAGCTCCCGGAGGTTTTCACATGACAGTGTCTAAAACTGGCCGAATACAATTACGTAGAGGACCAGCCATTCATGGTGTTAGACCCGCAGTCGATCCAATGATGGAATCTGTCGCTGAAATTTACAAGTCTAAAACCATAGGCGTCCTTTTAACAGGCATGGGCAGAGACGGCGCTTATGGAATGAAAAAAATCAAAGAAAATCGTGGCTTTACAATTGCTCAAGACGAGGAGACAAGCGTAGTTTTCGGAATGCCAAAAGCAGCGATAGAAGAAGGATGCGTCGATGTTGTTCTGCCTCTCCATAAAATACCTCTCGAGATAATGCGGAGATGCAGAAAGAAATGAGTGAAGAAATAGAGCAGTACATGGAAATCTTTATTCAAGAAGCGAAAGAGCAGCTGGAGATCATAACTCAGTCTCTTTTAGAGCTAGAGAAGAATCCTAAGAATCAGGAGGTTATAAACGAAATATTTCGTGCTGCTCACACGCTTAAAGGCTCTTCAGGAATGATGGGTTTCACGGACATTCAAGAGTTAACTCACAAGATGGAAGATGTTTTTGACAGTATACGTAAAGGCTTAATGAAACCTTCGCCAGATTTAATAGATATTCTTTTTGAGTGCGTTGATGCCTTAGAGAAGAGAATAAATCATCTCGAAATGGGAGAAAGAAAAGAGGAAGATTTTTCGTATCTTGTAGAAAAAATTGAAAGCTGCATAACAGAGAAAAGAGACACAAATGAAGAAGAGGAGATCTCTCCTTCTCTAAGCATGGAAGAATTGAAAGCATTAGAAGCAGAAGTTAATTCGCTTGGAAATGCGGGTGAATGTTTTTTTGTTACTGTTAGGCTAAATGAGGATTGTCTCTTCAAATCTGCAAGAGCCTATATGATCATTACGGCTCTTGAAAAGATCGGGAAAATAGTGCGATGTTTTCCAGAAATTAAGAAAATAGAGGATGGAAAATTCAATGAGGCAACTTTCAATATTCTCGTAATGACCAATTATGGAAAGGAAAAGATTGAGGAAGTTGTAAAAAAAGTCTCAGAAGTTAGCGACGTAAAAATAAAGAGATTTAAAGAGGAACTTCAAGAAAAAGGCGCAAAACCAATTGATATTCAAAATAAAGAAGTGCATCTCGAACCTAAAATTGAGGTGGACTTCAGCGCCGTCCAAACAATTAGAGTTCGCAGAGAAGAACTGGACAAACTGATGAATCTGGTAGGCGAACTCATAATAAATAAAATCCAACTTTTAAGATTATCATCTGATTATAAATTAGATTCTTTAAAGACAACTCTGGATAGTATTGATAGATTAACTTCTGAGCTGCATAATTTGGTTATGCGTATCAGAATGGTTCCAGTAGGACATATATTTAATCGCTTTCCACGTCTTGTTAGAGATATTGCAAGAAAGTTGGGAAAGAAAGTTAATTTCATAATTGAAGGGAAAGAGATAGAAGTTGATCGAACAGTACTGGATGAAATCGGCGAGCCATTACTGCATCTTCTACGTAATGCTATCGATCATGGAATCGAGCCTCCGGAAAAAAGAGAGAAGATCGGTAAACCTCCAGAAGGAACGGTCAAACTTACCGCTGAAAGAAAAAAGGATCACATTCTAATTACTGTGGAAGATGATGGAGCAGGTTTAGATCCAGAGAAGATAAAAAGAAAAGCTTTGGAGAAAGGGATTATCAGCGAAGCGGAATCTAAAGTGATGACTGCTCAGCAACTAATCGATCTGATTTTTCTGCCTGGTTTTTCAACATCTGAGAAAGTTACTGAAACTTCAGGTAGAGGTGTCGGTATGGATATAGTGAAGACAAAAATAGAGTCGCTAGGAGGAACTGTTCAAATAGAGTCAGCTGTTGGAAAAGGGACAAAAGTTACTCTCACGTTACCGCTTACATTAGCCATAGTTAAAGCGATACTGATAAAAGTTGCAGACCAAACTTACGCGATTCCATTAAACCATATTGATGAGGTAATTCGCATTAAGAAATCAGAATTAAAAAAGATCGGAGACGTTAGTGCGATTAATCTTCGGGGTAATATATTGCCGGTTTTTCATCTTCGGAAGATACTCGGATATATGGATCTCGAAACGGAAGAATATAATGCAGTTGTCATAAATAGAGATCCGATCAACTTTGGATTGATAGTGGATTCGATAGTCGGAATGCAGGAGATCGTCATCAAAACATTAGATGAAAGTTTGAAAAAGATTGAGGGAATAGCCGGAGTGACTATTTTAGGTGATGGCCAAGTGGTGCTAATCCTTGACCCTGCAAATCTAATCGGTAGGAAAAGAAAGGATGCCATACTTCGGATACTTTCGTGAAAGTCTTAAACATTTACGATTTTAAAGTTGCCTGTTATATTTCGGTATTAAAACGTCATTTATAAAATAATGCTTGTAGTGTAGTTCTCATCCTGCTAAGCAATCATAAAAAACTTTACTACTATTGGGGGAAAGAGCGTATCCAAGAAAAATATTTTTTAAAGATTTATAGGAACAAAAATCTCTAAAAAGGCCAGTTCGGAAAGAATTACACAAATAATTTTTCGAAGCCTTTCAGCGTCTGGCCGAACATCACATCCATTAACTTCTCTCCAACGAACCAAGAGATTCCACTCAATATCAATAGTAAGCCAATGTATAGTAAGCTGGTTCCCCAGAATCCGCCTTCAGCTTCTCTGAGTGCCAAAGCATTTAAAGTGGTTATGAACAGAATCATCAAGGCATTTCCTATATGGATTGTTGAGACAGGCATCTCTCCAAAGCTAAAGTATGGTAGGGAGACCATGCTTTGCGAGAAGAATCTGCATAGATATGTCAATATCACAAGTAAAGCGACTGTAACCGGATGAAGAATAAAGATTATCGTCTTAAAACTCTTTGCCACGGAGCTCCTTCTCTTCCTGAATTCCAGAAATTTTATGCATGAGTCCCCGAGGATCTTTCCAACCTCGATTAGATCCCCGCCATAATTTATGGTGTCGAGAAGCATACGGTTCATTGTATAAATACGATAAGAAGCAGATTCTGACGACAAAAGATCTATGGACTTTTCTATTCTTATTCCAAGCCTAAGCCTCGCGAGGGCTCTCTTCACTAGCCCCTTTAGGGGACCCAGTTCCATATGAAGAACGTATGACAGAGCGCTTTTGATGCTTGACGTGGAGGCCATATTCTCACATAAGGCCTTAATGAACGTAGGATAATATTCATCAATCTTTACTATAAGGGATTCAAGTCTATATGCAAAGAGTCCTGGAAGGATTAGTGAAGCGCCAAAGATTATAAAGCCATATGAAGGATTAACTGATACGCCTATTAATACCGCTGGAACGGCTGATGAGAGAACGGCTAGCATGAAGGAGAACTTAAATAGCTGGTAGAGTCTTGGAGGATCATTCTTATCTATGTATACAAGCGTTTCTTTGGGCACTACTGCTTTGAAGCCAAGGAACATTACCATTATCGCGACTGCGGAGACAACGTATGAGTAATATACGATGTTAGACATATTGATGAAGGTTGACAGGATATCTAAGGTCATAACTATAAAGACTGAGACGCTTTGGAATGTTCCATAGACCCCGCCGAGGGTTCTTATAGATTCTATTGATCTAAGATATTGTCCAGAGTATTCCT
>JAGGUU010000036.1 GCA_021158305.1 Candidatus Bathyarchaeota archaeon | reverse complement strand
GACGTAACCGCTTGGCTTGGAAACGCTTTCCAAAAGAGCTCCTTTAATCTTTTAAGGGAGCTGGAGCCGCTGCTGAAGGCTCTGGGAGACGAAGAGCTCACTAGAATCTGGCGTTACCTCCAGACGAGTGATCACCTATACTATATGAGCACGAAGAAGGGTGGATCCGGAGATGTTCACAGTTCGTTTAATCCATACTTCAGCTCCGTGGAGGCATTCATTATCTTCGTCAAGATTATTTCAGACTTCGAATCTAGGATACGCCTTAAATTCGAGAAGCCTGAGATTCGCTACAAACATGTTCTCAGGAAGGTTCCTCCAGAGAAGGGTTTCACCTTCTATTATGACTTCTCGAAGCCCACTGGTCTAACTGCCCGTAGCCTCAGCGAGTTCTATTCAGTTCTGAAGAGAGTTGATGGAAGATCCGTGAAGTTCCATATGGTTAGGGGAGATTTCGCGCGGTGGATACATCAAGTTCTAGGCTTTCGAGAGCTGGCAGATGACATCTCGAAGATTAAAATTATTAGAAGCGAGGAGGCTCTACGTCGTAGGCTCTTAAGGGTTATAGAGAAGAGGATGAGAGAACTGAAGAGGAAGGCTGGCGGCCATAAGCATCTTAGACCTTAGAGGCCGACTCATAAACCTCAACGGTTCTCTTCGCGATTTCTTCCCAGCTATAGGCTTCTAGAACCTTCTTCCGAGCGTTCCGCACAAGCCAATCTGCATATTTGTGATCTGAAAGAACCCTATTAACTCCCCAAGCTATAGACTCGGGATTCCTAGGATAGACTAAAACTCCTGTTCTATCATGCTCAATAATTTCAGATAATCCTCCAATATTCGTCGCGACGACAGGCGTCCCCGCAGCCATGCCTTCCAAGGCAACTATTCCAAACGGCTCATAGACTGAAGGAATCACAAGGACATCTGCTGCTACCATTAGGTCTGCGAGTTCCCAATCTGATATGAATCCTAAGAAGCGTACGTGGTCTCCGAGACCCATAGACTTGGCTAGCTCCTCCAAGTAGGTTCTGGACCAACCGTCTCCTGCTATCAGTATCTTGATATCCCTATGCCGCTGAATTATGAGAGGCACAGCTTTAATGAGTGTATCCACTCCCTTCTGGGGAACAAGTCTGCCTATAAAGAGAACTATTCTTTCGTTAGGCTTGATTCCATAGCGTCTCTTAACTTCCTCTCTGTTAATGTTCAAGTTGAAATTTGATATTTCAACGCCGTTCGGGATGACCGTGATTTTATCATGTGGCAGGTTGAAGTGGCTTTCGAGCTCCCATTTCACTGAGTTGCTGCAGACAATCACCTGCTTCGCCTCATACGTCATCCACCATTCAATACCATCTATTAGGAATGAATCAGGATTGTGTAGTCCCTGAGAACGTCCTACTTCGGTGCTATGAACGGTCGAAACTAACGATTTATTCAGGAAGTGTTTTGAAGATACACCTGCTTCTGCTGTAAGCCAATCATGAATGTGAATAACGTCGAATTTGACGCTTCTACTTAGCTCCGCGACTTTCTTCTCCATGAAATGATTGAAGATGAAAGTCCAGATTATGAAGTTCGGGTGGCCGAGCTCTATTAGAACGCGGTAAACCTTAACTCCGTCAACATCCTCGAAGAGCGGGGTTCCCGGAAACTCTAGGGTGACCACGTAGACTTCATGTCCAAGCTTCGCCAAAGCCTTAGATAAGCCTAGGCAGTGACGGGCGATCCCGCCAACTATCCTTGGAGGGAACTCCCAAGTTAACATGCAGATTCTCATGTTGATCCTAGCCGGAAAACAGCATCAGTCCTTTTCCCGCATATAGTTCGGACATGTAGCCCTTATAAGGCTTATTTATTCTGAGACTGCTTCATCGTAAACCTTTATCGTATTCTTCGCAACTCTTCCCCAAGTGAAGTTTTCGAGAACTCTTCTTCGAGCGTTCTCCCCGCATCTCTTCCTCAGATCCTCATCTTCAAGTAGCATGACGACGAACTTTGCTATATCGCTCGGGTCATAAGGGTTTATGTGGAAGCCGCACTGGTTCGGGCCGCTTGGTATAACCTGCTCCCGAAAGCCGCTTACGCCTCTAGCTCCAACGACAACTGGCTTCCCCATACTCATGGCTTCGGTGCAGACGATTCCGAACGGCTCATATTTTGAGGGAAAGACGCAGATGTCGGATGCAGCATAAAACTTAATCTTCTCCTCCTCGCATAGAAACTTGTATTTTAGGACCACCTTGTCCTCTATGCCTAGCCTAGAGATTTCATTCTTCAGAAGATCCTGTTGCTCGCCAACTCCTAGAATTACGAGTTTTGCGTTTGGAACGGCCGTTAGGATTTCAGGCATAGCTCGGACGAGCGTGTCAGCTCCCTTAACCCACGTTAGTCTCCCAACAAAGAGTATCATGAACCCGTCGGGGGAGATTCCCAGGCTCGCCCTTAGTCTCAGCCTTTCTTCAAGTGGAACCCTATCTGGAGAGTATTTCTCGGCGTCGATCCCATTATAGACAACCCTTATCTTTCTTTCCTCATATCCTAAGCGTACCAGATGATCTCTCATCGCATAACTAACGGTTATCACTCTCTTCGCGCGGTCAGCTGTTATCCTTTCGAGTCTCTTGATGGTTTCAGATCCATCTCCGGTTCTTCCCTGCTCTGTGCTGTGCACGTGAAAGACAAGCGGTTTTTTTAGCCCACTGCTTGAGAGCATGCCTCCGATGCTTCCGAGCCAGTCATGCGAGACAACTAAGTCGACTTTCCGATTCTCAGATCGAACTAGATCGTTTATCAGCTTGCTTGCTGAAAGTACATTATATAGGAAGATGTCTCCAAAATATTTTCTACCGCTTTCAGACCATCCTCGAATTTCCTCCGGGATGAACATTGGCAATAAGAGGCTGAGATTCATGTCTTTTACGATCGGCCTGTGAACTTCAACTCCGCCGTAGAGATCTCTTGTCGGAGCGTCTCCCGCATGCATCGAGAAGACTGTGACATCATGTCCCATCTTCACGAATTCTCTAGTAACATACTTCGCGTATGTTCCGAGTCCGCCTACCATGTACGGTGGAAATTCATAAACGAAGAAGACTATCTCCATGCCTTAAACTTCCTCTCAGATAT
>JAGGUU010000124.1 GCA_021158305.1 Candidatus Bathyarchaeota archaeon | reverse complement strand
TAGATGCGCTGGATCTTCAGAATAAGGCTGAAGCCCGTCTGGTTAAGGATTATCAATGGAATCGTCCCCTCTTAAGTCTCAGAAACACCATTAGAATTGTGAAAAATAACTAAGAGGAATGTATTAAGGATGACTAGTTTTTCTCTCTCGGCATCTGTCGGAGAAGAAAACTGCTGGCATAACTACCGTTGCGGATGCTAACCCGAGAATAGTACAAGTCCGCTTGAAAGATGGAGCCGTTTCACCTTTACTTTCAATTCCCTTTTTGGGATTTTTTGTTTTGAATCGGGCATAGAAATGCTTCACCGCCTAAACCCGACCGTTACTTTCAATTCCCTTTTTGGGATTTTTTGTTTTGAATCTCTGGATAGCGGCTATAGCGAAGATGCCAGAGTTTATAACTTTCAATTCCCTTTTTGGGATTTTTTGTTTTGAATCTCTCTCCCGTCTTCGTGTAGACCGGCTTCTTCGTTGCTCCCCTTTCAATTCCCTTTTTGGGATTTTTTGTTTTGAATCTACATCATCGATCTAATCCTATATGGTATCGTAAAGATTAACTTTCAATTCCCTTTTTGGGATTTTTTGTTTTGAATCGAGCCGATATGTTCCATCCGCCATTCAAACCCAACGTTTTCTTTCAATTCCCTTTTTGGGATTTTTTGTTTTGAATCTACTCTAAAACGTGATTGTAAACTTCACGGTCTATTAGCTTTCAATTCCCTTTTTGGGATTTTTTGTTTTGAATCTCCAGTCTGCCTTTGCAAGGAATTCCTTCACGCTTTCCGGATCTTTCAATTCCCTTTTTGGGATTTTTTGTTTTGAATCCGATATGTCTTTTTTGTTATTTTTCTTATCTATGGCTACTTTGCGGCTTTTTTGCAGATAGTTCTCGATTATCTTTTTATTGAAAAATGATTTATAAATATAATCGAAAATTTTCCGGAGAAGCCGTTATGTATTTCCTGTCGGATCTTGAGCATAAGTTGCTTATTAATAAGCTTCTGCCGACTGCTAGGGAAGTTGGTGTTTCTTCGGAGCTTAGAGGCTGGAACTGGCATACGCCGCCTCTTAAGCCGTTCTATGAGAATGTTAAGTTGCCGATGTATACTGTGTGCTCTAAGTATTGCCCCACTGGAAGAGACGTTTATCTCAGTTTTGTCGAGGGTGTTCGGGGAGCCTTAAATTTTAAGATAGCGTTGGGGAAGATTCTGCATGGAGTAGTCAGCGATTATCTGCAAGCGTTTATTCAGCATAGGAATCTTAGCTTTGATTCTTGGGTTGAGAAGATCAGGTGGAGTGAGATACCGGCTAAGCCGGAGGATGTTCTGCCCCCGGCTAGGAAGGTTTGGAACTATCTTGCAAAGCTCTGTGAGGCTCGATACGTGGAGATTGAGGCTCGGCAACCATATGCTTCGGAACAGGATTTGATAGCCTCAACTGTTCCCTTTCTGATTGAACATAAGATTTCAGGTGAACTCTTAGGTTTAAGTGGGCTTTTGAGCATCGACTGCTATGATTATTTGCACGCTATAATGTTTGATTTGAAGGTTGGAGGTGAACCTAAAGAATGGCATAGACTTGCTCCAGTAGGCTATGCCCTTGTCTTCGAAAGCGTTCACGAGGTGCCTATTGACATCTGTTGCATCGTGTACCTAAATATGATCGATGACAGGATTGTTTTGAAAAAGGATCTATTCTTCGCAAGCGATGAGCTTAGGAACTGGTGGATAGAGGAGAGAGATAGAAAGCTCGAGATAGTAGCTGAAGGTAGGGATCCGGGAAAACCTAGCAGAAGCGAATGCCCCAACGATTGCATGTACTATGATGTATGCTATGGATAGGAGGAAAACGTATGAAGATATTTCTGGATGATTTTGGCCTCTTCCTTGGCCGTAAACGTAACAGATTCGTTATTAGAAAAGGGAGGGAGAAGCAAGAGTTTCTAGCCGATGATGTTGAGAGCATAATCTGCACATGTAGTGGCGTATCCTTGTCCGTAAGTGCGCTGAACCTAGCGGTTAACCACAATGTCCAAGTAGTCTTCGCAAGCTATGGCGGATGGCCATACGCAATGCTTATGCCAACAAGCATAACTGGCTCAGTTAGAGCTCGACGTGAGCAATTCACGGCCTATACTGATAAAAGAGGCTTTACGCTGGCTAAGAGATTTGTTGAAGGAAAGATAAAGAATCAAGCAAACCTGCTGAAGCTGATGGCTAAGAACAGGAAACAGACAAATCTGGCGTTAGCATATGAGCTTTATCACGCGGGAAGGCTTATCGATGAGGTTCATGAAAGAATTCAGGATGAGGAGAAGCTGAATATTGATGATGGGAGACAGAGCTTAATGAATCTTGAGGCTGAAGCCGCGAGGATCTACTGGAGGGCTATCACAAACATATTGCCAAGGGATCTCGGCTTTGAAGGCAGAGAGACCCGTGGAGCCAGAGACCCATTCAATGCAATGCTCAACTTTGGCTATCAAGCTATTCTCTTTCCCGAGGTATGGAAGGCCGTTTGTTATGCCGGGCTTGACCCATACGCTGGCTTTCTACATGCCGATAGGCCTGGTAAGCCTAGTCTCGTACTCGATCTGATGGAGGAGTTTAGGCAGCAGATAGTTGACAGAGCGCTTATAGGTCTTTTCTCGAGAAAGATTCTTAAGCCTCAAGAGGTTTTAGCTGCGGGGGCTGAGGCTGAAGAGGGTAGAGTTCTAAGCAAAATGACTGTTCAGTTACTGCTTAACGCTGTTATTTCTAGGCTTGAGAGTCCAGTTATGTTTCAGGGACGCCGCGGCTCATTGAAGAGCTTCATATATTCCCAAGCTCGTAGCGTCGTTCGCTTTCTGCTCGGAGATTCCGGAAACTACGTTCCCTTCACTTTGGGATGGTGACAGCCATGCGTTACCTTATCATATATGATATTACGGACGATAATCTACGCTTGAGGGTCGCCGAGACGCTGAAGGATTATGGGCTTTCACATATTCAATACAGCGCGTTTCTGGGCTCTCTGAAAAGAAACAAACTTAACAGTCTAATCGTCGACTTACGTAGGCTAATAGGAGACGCTGTCGAGAACGTATAGATCTATCCGTTATGTGACATATGCTTCAGAGGACGGAGGATGATTGGTAAGCCGAAAAGGTATGAGGTGGCTGAGGAGTATAGAGAGCAGAAGGCCGCCTACTTCTGACGTGGCTGAACCGCTGATCTCAGTAACTGATGTTAAGCATTACTTCTACTGTCCACGTATCTTATACTTTGAACATGTGCTTCACGCTAAGCCTCAGCTCGGATCGCAACAGGAAGAAAGCAGGAAGCGGCATGAGGAATACGTCAGAAAGGAGCTCCGCCGCATGGATGCAATTTATTACTCATCCGATTTCGTAGGCGCCGAGAAGATGCTCTTCGTTCCCCTATGCTCCTCGAATATAGGTCTAAAGGGAATAGTAGACTTAATAATAAAGACGCGAAGCGATGAGTATATCCCGGTTGATTATAAGAACATGGTCTCTAACCGAGGTCGCGCATGGACTGATCATAAGTATCAGCTAGCCGCCTACGCATTACTAATCGACGAGGTCTTCAACACAACGGTTAAACGTGGATTCATAAATTACATGCCGGAAAAACTGATTGTGAAACTGGAGATAACGCGGACGGTTAAGACGCATGTTAAGAGGGCTCTGGGGCATATAAAGAGAATCATACAAGAGGAGAAGCTGCCGCCGATAAGAGTATCAAGGCAGAAATGCACAGGAGGATGCGGATACAAACAGATATGCCAGTACGACTATACGCATTATTCTCTGACGTGATTACGTTCTGAATAGTTTCCTCTTCAAATAAATCCCATCTTAGGCTTTTGTTTTCATTTTTGTTACTCCAAATCCTCCTGTTCTGTTTCCTCCTATATTCGAATATTCCGCGTACTTTGCCAGCATGCATGTCAATCTGTTCCATTCATCGATCTTCTTCATCTCGTATGTTGCCCATCCTATGAATCCCGTGGCTTTCTTCTCACCCATGTATGCTATTCGTGTCGAGATCCTATGTTGTGAAACCCCCATATTCTCTAGAAGCCACTTCTTATATTCCGAAAATTCCTCTTCGCCGAACCTATTTGTATCTGAGAACATGTTCCATAGCCTCAGCAAGTTTGGGAAGATCCGTGTGTGATCCGGAAATAGATAATGATATTCTGTTCCGAGGACTGACAGGTATGTTGGCGTTACGAAATGCAGCCTGAATGCTTCCTCCGGCTCGGCTGATTTCCATATATCCCCATACTCTTCTGAGCGAACTCTTATGGAGGAAACGTGAAAGAAAGCATCATAAATCATTACCTCACTTGACCTATGAAAGTATTCTAGGAAACGCCTCGCAACCTCCCTCTGTAAGAAACGAAAGCAGACTATGCATGGAGCTGATGAATCAACAATATATCCATCTTCAAGCTTCTTCTTAGCCCTAAACCTTATTGGAGTAACAGAGTATGGCTTAGGAACGTCGGACTCGTGCATGCGACTTGAGATAGAAGGATCGACCCTTCGAAGTATATGGAGCAGTAGTCCCCTGGAAATATAGCCCGTAAATAACGGCAACCGAATAGACTTCTCGCCAAGTAGCTCCAAACAGACCTCAATAGGCAAGGAGCAAATCACCGAACCATAATTTCCTCTAGTAGCCTAAAAAGAAAACGGCTCAAAGAACTGAAAATTAAGAAGGCGGGAAATCCGAAGCGCACCGCAGTAGCTATCTGCATCGTTATGATATATTCTTTGTTCCTGATGTTGCGGAAAATTCTTTATGTTTACATTAATAGAAATAGATTTGAATTACTAAAAAGGAAATAAACGGGTATTGGTGAAAAAACGGAAGTTTACTTTCCTGCGACTATGGGTTTAAGCCCAAGCATCTCAGATACTCGAATCAAAGTTGACGTCCAATCTCCATAGATCATGGCGCTGTGATGGCTTGAAATGTTCTGGATATAAGCCCTAACATTAGGCATCTTGATCCAAGCCGAAAATCTGCAGTGAACCGAGTCTTCAACCTTTTCAATATCAGCTACTGTAAAGACTATCCTGTCTAGACGTGGATCAATCCGCCCGAACGTTACTTTTTCACCTGTACGTAGATCAGCATAAGCAGTTAGGCCTTTGCCGGTCCCGTGATAGTCAGCTAGCCGATACTTCGATGTTGCGATCTTCAACGGAATCACGTCGTGGGTAAATCTCGCTCTGTTCTCCCTCAGCGAAACCTTCGTATCCTCAAGTATGACGTCTTCGGGAGGAAATCCTGGTCCACGTTCAGGTCTGAAGAGATAAATGTTCCCCATGACAGACGGCTCATCTGACATAAAGGAGAAAAGCATCATTGTGAGAAGCGTATTCAAGTCTCCTTCGCATCCAGCTGGGATCATAGCATCGGAGAACTTTGCTAATGCAATACATGGAGTTATGAATCTCGTCTGGAATAGATCCGCAAGGCAATTGATGGTTACAGCGTTTGCTCCATGCTCTGACATGATGGACTCCATAGCCTTATATATCTTGGCTACTTCGAGGAGCTTCTTAAGGTCTTCTTCCTTAAGATCAACAAAGTCTTTCTTCCATTCTTCCAGTATCTTCATGGCTTCCTCGTCGGAGACATCATCCATCCTCTTCAACAGGTAGCTTATTGGAATCTGCTTGACTGTTACCCCAAACTTCTTCTTTATCTCGTCGAGGTTCCAAGAGGATCCTACTACCCCAACAGCCTCAAATCGTCCCGTTGAGCCCGGCATGGCACCGAAGTAGATTATCTTGCTATGTCTAAGCCTAGCCACCGTTCTTAGAGCCCTAACTATCTCCTTTGCTTCATCTGGATCAACGAAGTCATAGACCGTGGCTCCTTTGCTTCGGAGGAAGGAAACTCTGTCTCTCGTCCATGGCCCATAATATCCCTGGCGCGCCCAGATTATAATTGGCAGGTTCAGGTAAGCTAAAGCCTCAGCCCAGACTGGCAGGTTCACAGCGAGCAATGCATCAGCTTGAGGAGAGATATATGCCTCAAGATTCGTAGCTGACTTAGTATCCGGTATAATTGCTGGCTTAAGAAATGATACTAGGTCTCCGAGTACAGATGACATGTCATTAATTGTTTCATCAATTCTTCTCTCCGCGTCCCATTTGCCGAAGTATACAGGTTGAATCATTAGGGGGCGTAATGAACTCATTTTAACATCTAAAGAGCTCATCTCCTAAACACCTAAAAATAATTTTGAAAATTATGCACTTTCAAGATTTATTTAAGTCTTTCTACGTATAGGCTCTGTTATGAGTTTTCCTGGCTTTTTTGATGGTATGCGGGATTTTATAGGTCTCTTCCGTCTCCTCAGGCTGAGGCTGATAGACCTAGATCGATGATAAGATGTGTTGAACGACATCTTGTATGTGCTCGTTAAGTATAGCTCTTATATGACGGCTTTAGTCTTAAAAGGCTGCTCATCGCATCTGCCCTTTAGATTCTAGGCATTATAAAGCGTAAGGTCGTGAGAAAAGGAAGAAATGAGAAGAGGGTATATGATATCGAATATGTCTCCACATATGGAAGAAGCGGAACCATCCGCTACGCAATTCTTATATTCTTGTATAAAAGTATAAACTTGGGTGAAACATATTGAGCGTTGATAAGGCCTTGGAGGAGATCTCCGCGATAGAGAGGCTCATTAAGCCTTATGAGTATGAGGCCTATGAAGCGAGAAAGGTGCTGAACGATCTCGCTACATTACGAGAAGCTCTGACTACAATGAATAAGGAACGTATTAAAACCATCGCGGAGAGAATGTCAAAGATTGAAGAACAAGCTGCGCCTTATAGAGGCTTCGGTCCCGTAGAAGAAGCGTTGCGACATGCACAAAAGCTTAGAGAGGAGCTGAGTAAGCTTCTAATAGCATCAGGAGGTTCTTAAATGGCGAAAGAATCGATTGGAGAGATTGGAAAAATCGAGTTTCCGCTCAGTGAAGCTTTCCGATACTCATTAGAAAGTGTCAGAAAACGTTTTACAAGGTCATTGATTACTGCTTTCTCAGTTCTTCTGGGAATAGCCTTCATGGTTTATCTATTAACGGTAGGCACGGTGCTTAGGGGTCAAAATATGGCTCCTGCGGCTTACCAATACTGGATGGTTGCTATAGCTCTCTTAATCTGCGGCGTTGGGATTATTAACTCCATGCTAATGTCTATAGCTGAGCGTTACAAGGAGATAGGGACGATAAAGTGTCTAGGTGCAACTGATGAAAGTGTGCTGAAGATATTCCTTATCGAAGCATTGATGCTTGGATTGCTTGGAGGCGTTATAGGCGCCTTCTTAGGGTGGATATCCGCTGTAATAATGTATGG
>JAGGUU010000192.1 GCA_021158305.1 Candidatus Bathyarchaeota archaeon | reverse complement strand
TAACGTTGCTTAGATACCCTTGGCAGAAAAGAATCTGCCGGTATCCAGTTCGCACCTTTACAGAAGACAGGCTTTCCATTAATCTTGAAGATGAATGTTTTTCCCTCTTCATCTGGTTCTTGCACTAGCTCTACGCTTCTTACGCCAATCTTTGCCTCTTTTCTGTCGAGGAGCTGGTCTTTAATGTATAGCTCGGCTGTTAATGTGTATAGGTTTTGAGGTCCATATCCTCTCGGCCACCATAATTTAGGCTTTGGAATTTCAACCTCGTATTCTACATCATTTCTTTTCTGTTCAGCTTCAACATTCACCCATTTTTCTATCCTCTGCCCATATCCTTCTATTTTAAATTTGACCTTAGCTTCAACCTTCTCAGACGCATAGACCTCAGCTGTTAATTTTAATGTGGCTTTTGCATCTGCTATCTTAAGTGGAAGCGCTGATATGTAGCCCAGTCTAGCTTTATCGTAAGCTATGACCTTAACACTGCGCCATATGCCAGCAGTTGGAAGTTTAGGTCCCCAATCCCATCCGAAGGAGTATTGAGCCTTCCTTATGTATGGTCTTGCAGTATAGAAGGCGCTGTGGAGAACGCCATACTTACTTTTATGCTTATCCTCTAGTTCTTTAGCGATCTTTTTGGCTGGCTTTATTTGAACCGCGATTGTATTCTTTCCTTCTTTTAAAAATTCTTTTACGGCGAATCTCCATGGAGTGAACATATTATTTGTTTCGCCTATCTTCTTCCCATTTATCCATATGGAAGCGAAGGTATCTATTCCCTCAAAGAGTATCTCGATCGTTTCTTTCTCCAGCACGTTTCGGGCGACCTCGAATTCTCTTCTATACCACCATTCCACATCTTCTACCCAGCGGACTGCTTCTTCATTCAATCCTTTGAATGGATCCGGTATAACGCCGTTATCTATCAGGTCGGTATGAACTACTCCTGGAACCTTTGCTGTCAGCCAATCTTCAATCGGATAATCTGGCTTGTAGGCGCCTTCTTCTTCACCGTTAAGATCGGAGAAACCCTTAAGCCTCCATAATCCATCTAATGAGAATTCAATTTTATTCATACCATTACACCATAAGCTACTCAATCATCCGTTCCATAATGGAGCTTTATAATTGGCTTTGCGTAGTAATTAAGTTTTCTGTCTTCTTCTCTGTTATTTTTGCGTAGGAGAATCTGTTGGTAAGTCTTACGTATCAGCTGAGAGATATGTTGAATCACTGGTTATTGCCCGTTACCTTTCCTATTTTTCCCTATAGGCAGGAATTTAACATATGAGCTGCCGGAGGAGAAGACCGTTCAATCCTTGACGAAAGTCTTAGGATGTACATCTGTTGAGTTACCCTCTCCTCTGTTGCAGGTTCACCATATGTTCAGACCATTTGATGAGCTATTATCGAGGAACCCTCTGGAGCTGCCCATCTGAAGAAGTACTGGAAAAGTGTAGTATTGTTCCAGTTTACCTTCTACGCTAGTAAGAATTTCATTCCGGTTTTTCATTATTTGGAGCAGGGTCCAAGCCGTATCCAAAGGAGCCCAGCATCTAAAGCAACTTTAACATCGACATTAAACTTCTGCTTGAAATATCTCTTTCCGTAAAGGAACTGTGTGACGAGAAACTCGGCTGAAGGAAAGTTGCCATCGAACTCAAATCGATGTTCCGCCGACGATCTCCCAGCAACACTCTCTAGCCATTCATAGTATTGTGCACTGCTCTGGCAGTAGACGAATCGGGATACCTCTCCATCAACGCAAGTATCCGTTCACAGGTGTCATGAAAGACCTTATCATCTCGCTAAAAACCACAGCCGCGCAACGTTAGTGTAGCTGCGGCTTAAGAAATAGTATGTTTCACTGATTCTTCTTAAGATTCATCGCCTTTACTATTCGTAGAGCCAGCATGCAACTTTAACGTCGCCGATCTCGAAGAGCGGAGGCTTCTCCTTCACGCACCTCTCGGTTTTGTGTGGACATATATCCGCATATTTGCATCCGGGAGAGAGGAACTCTTTAATCTCCATTCCAGGAGCGTTTACCCTTGTTTTCCACTCCTCCTTTTTTCCCGGTTCTGGAAGTGACTTGACGAGCGCTTGTGTGTAGGGATGGTGACGTTTCAGAAGTACCTTCTCTGCTGGTCCAATCTCAACGATCATTCCACGATACATTATCGCTATCTCGTCGCTTATGTAGTAGGCTGTGGCGAGGTCGTGGGTTATATATATGAAGGATGTCCCGGTTTTGGTCAAGAGAGCCTTGAACATGTTAAGTATATTTATCCTTATCGATGCGTCGACCATGGAAACTGGCTCATCAGCTACTATGAGTCTGGGTTTTGGCAGAAGTGCCCTTGCAATCGAGACTCTCTGAATTTGGCCTCCGGAGAACTCGTTTGGATACTTGCCTGTTATCTCTTCGAGTGAAAGCCCAGTAAACCTTAAGGCTTCCTCTATCTTCCCGCGAATTTCCTCATCATTCTTCAGTTTCAACAGGTTACTCGCCGTCTCGTAAAGGTACGTGTCTACTCTTTTGAGCGGATTGAAGGTGTCGAAGGGATCTTGGAATATTGCTTGGACCTCCCTTAGGAACCATGTTCTGTCTTTGGATTTGAGATTGTGGACGTTTTTTCCTCTATACAGTATTGTGCCAGCCGTCGGTTTAACCATACCTAGCATCATCCTTGCAAGCGTTGTCTTTCCACATCCGCTTTCGCCGGCTATCGTGAATATTTTAGGTTTATTCTCCATACTGAGGGTTACATGATCGACTGCTGGAAACTTAACTCTTCCCAAGAAGCCATACCCATAGATCTTGCTTACGTCTTCCACTTGAAGCAGGTTTTCTTCACTCATAGCTCTATTCTTCCATACTGTTTTTCCAGCAGGCTACGTAGCGACCAGGCTTTATCATCTTCATTTTCGGAGGGGTTCTACTGCATATGGGCATGGCATAGGGGCATCTTGGGTGAAACCTGCAACCCGAAGGCGGCTTCTTTAGATCAGGAGGATGCCCGCCTAATCCTGTACGTTGCTTCTTATCTCCCAATTTTGGCAACGACCTTATCAGGGCCTCGCTGTATGGATGCAGTGGATCTTCAAATATCTCTTCTGTCTTCCCTATCTCGACGATTTTACCCGCATACATTATACCCATCCTGTGAGTCATCACTCCGTGGATTCCCAAGTCATGCGAGACTATTACTAGAGTGTTTTTTAGTTCCTTTTGGGCTTCTTCAAGCATTGTTAGAACTACCTTTTGGCTTATCACATCAAGGGCCGACGTAGGCTCATCTGCGAGAACTATGTTTGGGTTTAGGAGTAGTGAGAGGGCTATGACGACTCTCTGTCTCATGCCCCCGCTTAGTTGATGTGGAAAGGCTGAGAGGACATCCCTTGGGAGACCCATTTGATCAATGTATTTTCTGGCTTCCGCGTAGGCTTCGTTCTTCGTCATCCTTGCGTGGAAGGTGAACATCTCGATAAAGTGATCCCTTATCCTCACTGTGGGGTTCAGCACGTTCATAGAACTCTGAGGTATGTAGGAGATTTTCTTCCACCAGACCCTTCTGCGTAGATCATTCTCTGACAGGGATGTTATGGGGATCTCTCCGTCTACAGTTATGAAGGTGACGGAGCCGCCCCTCAGTATTAGTGGAGGTTCCAAGAGTCCATAGATCATCTTCAAGAGCGTGGATTTACCACATCCCGACTCTCCGGCTATGCCAAAGATCTCGTTTCTCTCTAGCTGCAAGGAGACATCGCTTACGGCATCAACGTAAACTTCGTTTTTTTCGGAGGATCCCTTCTGCACTAGTAGGTAACCTCCGCTTAGATCGTCAGCTTTAAGCACGACGTCCACGTATTTTCACCTCACCATTCTGTGCAGATACTCGCTTAACCCTATTGAGACGAGGTAGAAGGATATGAATATTAGGACTAGGGTTGCTATTGGAGTTGAGATCCACCACCATAGTCCCCTGTAGAGGGCGTAGTAGTTTATGGCCCAGTAGAGCATTACTCCCAGCGTGTTGTCGCTTAGAAGTGACAAGCCGAATATTGCTAGGCTTCCCTCCGTACCTATGGAGAATAGTATTGTGTTTGCGAAGTTCACTAAGTGCCAACCCAGAAGGTGAGGCATCAACTCGAATATAAGAATCTTTGACGTATTCATTCCTGAAAGTCTCGCCGTATAGACGAATGTTCTTTCCCTAAGGCTTAAAACCATTGATCTAACCTGTCTTGCGGGCCAAGGCCAAGAGACTATAGATATGATCGCTCCCATGAGAGGTATAGTGATGAAGTTTTTCATCACGGTGACTACGACCACGAGCAGTATGAATCCCGGTATAATTATGAACGTGTCTGTTAAGAACATTAGGAACCTGTCAAGTAGACCTCCTCTTATTCCGGCCAGCAAGCCTATAAGTAGGCCTACGTGGGATGCTATCATGGCTGTGATGACAGCTATAGTTAGGGATTTCCCTATCGAGGAGCAGAGCTCCCAGAAGACGTCTCTACCCATAGTGGTTGTGCCTAGCAGGTATCTACTGGAAGGTGGCTGCTCCTTCGGCACCGAGTACCATGCACGGGGATTTACAGGAGAAAAGAGCGGTAGGATGAAGCCCATAATGCACATCAAGAATATGACGGTAAATCCAAAGCGGAACTTAAAGCTGGTTTTGTAGATGTCTATTAAGTTGCTAATGATCCTTCTTCCGTATTTCAGCTTGGACATGATTTTTCACCTGTGCTTGATTCTGGGATCAATTAATGGGTAAAGCAGGTCTAAGAGGAAAACGGATGTTGCCACGGCAAAAATAGATAGGATGAGCACGGCCATTAGAGTATTCAGGTCGCCTGAGAATGTTGCTCTGTATGCCAGCATCCCGACTCCGGGATAAGCGAATATGACCTCGGTCAGCACAGCTCCGCTGAATACTCCTCCTAGACTAAGGGCCAGAACAGTCGTCTGAGGTACCAGAATGTTCTTCAAGACGTATCTTCTGAGTATGTGTCTTGAAGGTAGCCCTCGGATCCATGCGTACCTTGTGTAGTCCTTCGACAGCGTTTCTATGGCTAAGGTTCTGGCGCTTATGAAGGACCATCCTAGGGCCCCCGGGATCATTAGGGATAGTGCTGGTAGCAACGAGTGCCAAATTATGTTAAGTATGACATCTAGAGTAATTTTCTCTGGGATAATGCTCATACCGCCACCGAGCGGGAAGATGGGGATTAAAAAAGCGAAGAGGAGTATTAGTATCAAAGCCATCACGTAGTATGGTATGGGATAGATGATTATCGCCACCGCCTCGAGAACCTTAGCGAACTTTCTGTTTTGGAAATATCCTGCTATTAGGCCTAGAAGATTCCCCAGAGTCCAAGTTATTATGGTTGAAGTTAAGAGGAGGCCTATGGTCCAAGGAAGTCTGGACAGTACCAGCTGAAATGCAGGTGTTGGAAAGGATATAAATGCGGGGCCGAAGTTGAATGTGAATACTCGTTGAAGGAAAAGGATGTAGCTTTCAATAGGGTTCCCCCCCGACAAACCGAACATTTCGTAAAGGTTTCTACGTAACTCCATTACGGATTCCGGGTCGTATACTCCTCCTACGGCCGACGTTAACTGGAAGATTATGTTTTCAACGGCATCAACTGGCATAAACTTGAAAAGTACGTATATGAGCGTCACGGATGTGAATATTGTTGCTATGTAAAAAATTGTCCGGGTTACTACATATTCGATCAAATCTTTTTTCGAGGTTCTTAGACTCATAACTTTCACCTCAAATCAAAAAAAGGATGGGAAAAATTATTTCCTCCTAGCTACGACTACCAAGCCTATTATGAGTATCACTATTATTGCTGCTTCAGCGTAAGTTATTGTTGATAGGGTCGTCAGCTCTCCTACTTTTCTTTCTAGTGTTGCCACCGTGTCTGAAAGTTCCGATACTTTAGTGGTGACTTCGTCTATGCTACTTTTCACATCTGTCATGTCGCTACTCAGCTTGCTTATTGCTTCAGTCAACTCTTCCGGCACCGTTACAGGCGGTTTTTCTTCTGGAAGTTCAACTCCAGGACGCGGTAGCGCCTCCTTCGTGGGCACATTTCCGGTTGGGTATAGCTTGAGTATGACGAACATGTGCTGAGCCCACCAAGAAACGGGATCCATGTAGTAGTTGTCTGGGTACGTTGGCCATCCGTCCCAAACATAGGTGTCCTGCAGGGTGTAGAAGGGCGTCGGGAAGTAGCAGATGTTAGGCATCTGTTCAGCCCATATAAGCAGAACCTTCCTAGCCAGCTCTATGAGTTTATCCGTGTCCGTAGTTGGGGTCATCTCCATCTCCTCGATGAGGCTGTCGAGTTCCTCCCTCCTTGGGAAGTCAAAGATGTTCCATCCGTGTCCAGGGGCGAGAGGATCGTAATACTTGCTGCATAGCCACTGGAGGTGAGGTGTTAGATCCAGCAGGAGGCTGCAACCTGGCCATCTAGTTCCCACATCTTCTTCTCCCTTGGCGTTCCTAGCTGAGAATACCCCTGCCTCAACGAGCTCTACTTCTACGTCTATGCCAAATCTTCTCCACTCCTCGGCGGTTAGGAATCCGAGTCTCGCTGATTCCATTTCGAATCCGCTTGGGCCTGTTATCACTATTTTCCATGGTTCACCGTTGGGGAGCAGCCACTTTCCGTCGGCACCCCGCTTGAAACCAACAGATTTCAGCAGCTCTTCAGCATATTCTGGATCATATTTCCACCACCATGTCTTTGGATCTAAGCCGAGCTCAACAAGTTCGTCCTTGAGGGGTTCGAAGTATGCTTTCCAAGCGAATGGGTATGGAACTATTGGCAGTGGGGTGACTGATGGGAGTGAGCCGTCGACTCCCCGGAAAGCCTCGTAGATGTTGGTGAAGTTTATGGCGAAAGTTAACGCCCTTCTGACCTCAGTTATATTGTAGGGGTACCTCATTACGTTGAAGCCTATACCCTTAACGCAAGCGTCATATGGCCATGCGAATGGAGCTGTACGTCTCCAGCCTATGATATACGGATTGCCCTTTATAACCATCTCAGCCGCTTCAGGCAGTAACGTCCTCAAACAATCCAGTTCATGCCTTGTCATAGCAAGAGCTTTCTTCTCATCTGGACCCTGATGTATGTACAGTACATATTTCGGTGACGGCTTGAGGCCTAGGAGCTTTGTAGCCCACCAGTTCTCTTCTCTCTCCCATAGGAACCAGTTGCCAGCTGGATCCACAGATTTCAAGTTATAAGGCCCTATGCTTAGGGGCGGGTAAAACTTGAAGCTTACCGGGTCTTTTCCTTCCCATATATGCTTGGGAACAATCCACCAGCTACAACCATAGATTATTACGGTGAAGGCGTAGTGGAATCTCGGATACGGCTTTTTCAGATGGATTTCAACAGTGTAGTCGTCCAGTGCACGTGCACTCTCTATCCATGTCTCGGCGAACGCGTGGGTACCCCACTCCTCCGTTTTCAGAGCGGTTTCTATAGTGAATACTACGTCGTGAGCTGTGAATGGCGTACCATCGTTCCAGTATGCCCCTTTTCTAATGTAGAACTTCACGGTCTTAAAGTCATCTGAGTATTCTGGGGGGCCTGCTGCTAGCCAGTTTATGGGCTTACCAGTTGTGGTGTTGATATACCAGAGAAAGGCTGCACATAACTGTTGGAAGCCATTACCGCCAGTAGCAGGCTTACCTGGAACCTTGAAGTTGAAGTCTGTAGGATCAATGTAGGTTCCCCAGTGATTCTCCACTACAAGAACGTCTCCTCTAGGAACACCTGGCGGAAGTGGAAGCTGAGCTGAAACTGGATTTATATTATGTTTTACGGATAGCATCGGAAGTGCTAGGAGAAGTATTACAATAGAAACTAGATATCTCCTTTTTTTCATTTTTTCCCCCAATAAAAAATGTCTTCATTTCTTTATAAGTTTTTAGGAATGTCTGTTTTATCTTTAATAGAGGCTTTACAAATTGAGAAATGGATTTGTTCTTCTTTCTCTGCCTATAGTTGTCTTTCCGCCGTGGCCTGGATAAACCATGGTTTCATCCGGAAGCTTTAAGAGCCTCTCATTCAATGATTTTAGGAGTTTTTGTAGGGAGGCTCCGGGGAAATCAGTCCTCCCAACCGAGCCTGCGAAGAGCGTGTCTCCGGTGAATACCGCATTTTCTTCCTTACAAAATAGGGAGATACTTCCTTCTGTATGTCCAGGGGTATGCATTACTATAATCTGTAATTCT
>JAGGUU010000070.1 GCA_021158305.1 Candidatus Bathyarchaeota archaeon | reverse complement strand
CGCTCCTAAGAGATCTATACGATGTGAGCCTTCCAGAACTTGACGAGATCTGTAATGCCGCCTTAAACGCCGGAGCCTACGGAGCGAAGCTCTCCGGAGCCGGAATGGGCGGAAGCATAATAGCACTCGTTAGAGATGAGAAAGTCGGCAGAAGAGTTATTGAGGAATGCATCAAGGCTGGCGCCAAGGAAGGATGGATTTCTGAAATAGGCGAAGGAGTCAGAATGGAACAAAGCGGAGAGTAATACGCTGCGAAGATTAGAATAGCAAGAAACCTAAATTATAGACCGCTCGAAAGGTATGTAAGAAGGATATCAGCGAGATTCTTTAGGAGATGAAGTAAAGGATGGTTACAAACCTCCCCGCGGAGGCTAAGGCCAAGTGGGCTGAGGTAGTAGCGTGCAGATCCATCCCAGAAAAGATAAGGCTCATGAGAGAGTTCATCTCACTCGTTCCGAAACATAAAGGGACAAGCAACTTACTGGCTAATGTTAGACGTAGAATAGCTATTCTCGAAAGAGAACTGGAGAGGCAGAAGTCGCGGAAAAGAGGCGGATACGGAGGATTCTCTGTTCCAAAAGAGGGAGCTGGACAAATAATTATACTTGGACCGACCAACGTTGGAAGAAGCAGTCTGTTAACATCATTAACAAGCGCGAAGGCTCAGGTAAGTCCAGTGTATTTCATGACGAAGAAGCCGATCGTGGGGATGATGCCCTATAAAGACATACAGTTTCAGCTGGTTGAGGCTCCCGCACTGGTTAAGGGAGCATCTGAGGGAAGAATGAATGGACCGCAGATCTTAGGGCTTGCAAGAAACGCTGATGGATTAATCTTGATGGTTGATCTCTCAACGGATCCGGTAGGAGACTTTGTAATGCTTCGTTCAGAGCTTGAAAATGCGGGGATAATGATTGAGAAGCCGGAGGGAGAAGTGGAAGTTATAAGGAGAAGCTCAGGCGCAGGCTTGCAAGTGGTGGGAACAGGATCATTTGTAGACTGCACTCTAGAAGATATTAGGAGACTATTATCCAGCTATAGGATAAACTCCGCTCTTATCAGAATAAGAGGGAAAGTTACGCTTGAAACACTCGAAGAATCTCTGTTCTCAAGCCTAGTATATAAACCTACGATCCTAATAGCGAATAAGACGGATATGGAGAAAGCTGGGGAGAACCTCGCCAAATTGAAAGAATTCATGACCAACACGAAGATTCCTTTAATACCAGTTTCATGCAGGAATAGGGAGGGCCTCGGCAAGATAGGAGATTACATCTTCCAGATGCTTAGAATAATACGGGTTTATCCTAAAGAGCCCGGCGAAAAGAAGCCTTCACCTAGGCCTCTTGTGATAAATGAAGGCGCAACCGTTATTGAAGCTGCAAGGAAGCTTCATAGCAAGCTCTATAAGGAGTTTAGACATGCCCGCATATGGGGTCCAAGCGCGAAGTATCCTGGACAGAGAGTTGGGGCGTCTCATGTCCTCAAGGATGGAGACGTAATAGAGATTAGATGAACACGGCTACCGCGTATGCTACTTATATGTCAAGACCTTCGGTTGAGATTCTCAGAGCCTTAAGGATCAATTTGCATCCCTCAAACGTCGCTTTGTCGCCGTACATAACGTCTTCTCTCGTAGGCTCGATTATGAAGTCCCTATACATTCCGGATGGATTCAGAATGTAGAAGGCTTGTATAACGAATAGCAGAAGGTTTAGCTCCTTGCTTGTAAGTTTCTCCTCGAGGATTCTGCTCTGGTTCTCTGTAAGATAGACTCTTTTACGAAGGGCGTCCATTATGCCTTCTTTGTCCTCATCCATTGAGCTAAGCAAATCTTGAAGCGTTATACCCTGTTCCTTCAAGTAATTCTTTAACGCCGCCCTTAAGTCTATATACTTTCTCTTTCCATACAAGCCCTACGCCTCCTCTTCGAACCGCAAAGACCGCAAGAACAGCTAAAACTATTCGATGAATTAAATTATTTTGATCTCGTCGCATAATCTTTTTTTGTGGAAGGATTAAGTATTAGTGAGAAAAGACTTGAACTTCGAGAATCTTAGGGATAGACTTGTTCTCGTGACTGGAGGAGCCGGGTTCATCGGAAGCCACTTGGTCGACGCACTTATGATAAGCGGCGCTAGAGTGCGAGTTATCGATAACTTGAGTGGTGGAACGCTGGATAATATTAAACGCTGGATTGGAGAAGACGCTTTTGAGTTTATAAAAGGTGATTTACTGAATGACCGTGACTTAGAAAGAGCCATTAATGGATGTGAGGTTATATTTCACTTAGCTGCTAACCCGGAGGTTAAATTAGGCTTCTCAGCGCCACATATCCATTTCGAGCAGAACATTGTAGCCACCTATCGCCTGCTGGAAAGGCTGAGAAACTCTGAAACATTAGATCTTCTCATCTTTACTTCTTCCTCAACAGTGTATGGAGATGCGGAAGAGATTCCGACCAAGGAAGATTATGGCCCCCTAAAGCCCATATCGGTTTATGGAGCCGCTAAACTCGCCTCAGAGGCGCTTATAAGCTCATTCGCACATAACTTTGGGTTTCAAGCCGTCATCTGTAGGTTGGCTAACATTGTGGGTCCGAGAAGTAGACATGGAGTCATATATGACTTCATAATGAAACTGCGGAAGAATCCAAGGGAACTTGAGATTCTCGGAGACGGGACTCAGAGGAAATCATATCTCTACGTGGACGACTTTATATCCGCATTATCGCTAATAATGAAGAACATATCAAGCAGAGTTGAAGTTTTCAACGTAGGCTCCGAGGATTGGGTAGACGTCAAGAGGATCGCTAAAATAATCGTCGAGGAGATGAATCTCGGCGACGTAGTCTTCCGTTTTACTGGAGGAGTTGACGGTGGGAGGGGATGGAGAGGAGACGTGAAGTACATGCTTCTATCAGTAGAAAAACTAAAGACGTTAGGCTGGAAGCCGAGGTTCAATAGCGCCGAAGCCGTAAGGAAGACGGCGAGGGAGCTCATCAGAGAATGTATATGCTGAGAGCATCATGAAAAAACTTCGATTTTGAAGAAAAAAGGACAAATTTAGAAGGCTAAATTCAAGATACAATTATTAATTCACTGCTTGGATTACATCTTTCATGCTTCTAATGTAGAATCTCCGCTGTTGCAAATCTACGTGCAACCCTCGTTATTCTGAACTTGACGTGATCTCCAGTCTTCGCGCCAGACACGAATATTATGAAACCCTCAATCTTTGCTATACCGTCTCCTCTTCGACTTATCTCCGTAATGTCAGCTTCGTATTCTTCGCCTTCCTTAACCGGTGCCGGCCTAGAGAAAGATCGACTTCTGTAGCCTCTACCTATACGACTCAACTCATTCACCTCGCTAACTCTTTTAGAAGGATCAAGAGAAAACGGAGAGGCAAGTAGCCGTTTTCCGTTAGCTTCCCGATCCTACTGGTGATACACACTACTCCATTACCATTATATTAAGGTATCTATTACACAAAATCTTCTCGTGATATTTTCGGCTAGAAAATTCGATGTCACTCCTCGAACAAGCCGCCCCAAAGCTTCATTAAGTCGTCCTTTACCGAGCTAAGGATTCTCTCCATGGAGCCGTCTTCCTTCAGTAACGTAACTCCGCAACCCTCACATGCAAAGCCTATAACTGTTGAGTCCACTCCGACCTCTTTTAGCTTGCTTTTAGCATCATCAACCTTGTTTGAAGGAATAAGTGCAAGTAGGGAGCCGGAGCCTAGAATCTTAAGAGGATTTAAACCCAGCGAGTCGCAGAGAATCTTTGTCTCCTCAGCTACTGGAATTCTATCTACGTGTATCTTTAACTCAATATTTGATGAAGAAGCAATCTCGTAGAGTCCTTCGAGCACCCCTCCCGCCGTGGGATCATGCATAGCATTAACCCCAAGCTCTGCAAGCATGAGAGCCTCCTTCACAACACTCACCCGCCAAATGAACTCAGATGCTCTCCTGATGATACTGTGTGAGACGCCTCTCTCCAATAGAAGATTCCTGAAGTCTCTAGCTAATATCGCTGTTCCCTCGATCGCGGCTGTCTTAGTCATTAAAACAGCGTCTCCCGCCTTCCCCCCTCCCGTCAGTACGTATCCTCCATCTTCAGAGATCCCCATGGCAGTCATGGAGATCAACGGTCTGTCGAGTCTAGGCGTGTACTCGGTATGACCCCCAACAACCATGACGCCGATTCTCCGGGCGGCTGAGTCTATCTCTTCAGTTATGCGGTCAAGAAGTTCTTCTCCGCCGTCACTAGGCATCAGGATAACGGGTAATATCCAGCGTGGCTTAACTCCCCTTACGGCTACATCATTGCATGCTATGTTTACGGACAGCCATCCAGCCCCATCAATAGCTTCACTTATTGGATCAGAGTGAACTACTAAGAATCTCCCGTCACCTAGGTGAATAATAGCCGCGTCTTCCCCGTACTTCGGCCCCACAATAACATCTGAATCTCTTAGTCCAGTGCGGGTGAAGACGTATTTTTCAAGGAGAACTCGGGGGAGCTTCCCCAAGAATCTTAACCTCCGGAAGATCTGTGGAGATCGGCTGAGCATTTTGGGCATAGAAGAACATATTCATCGTCGATGAGCCTTATTCTAGCCTCTTTCATGGAGAATACTAAGCCACATGATGCACAGTAGCAGAAATTCATCGGATTCAGAGATCGACCCGTAAAAGGACATTTGTAGGAACCCTCAATTAGACGCCTATAGGCTTCAGGATCTCCTGTCTTAAGATAGCCAAGCAGAGTCGACCGGAAGATTGAGTATTTAAGAGCTCCGCTGCTATACGTATGAATCCTTCCTCGTCCCAGAACCTTCTCAAAGGCGGAGGCCGCCTCAAGAATCCTTCCACGAGATACTGGATGAACATAGCTTTCTAAGGGATACCTCGCTATTGTATGAATATGAACCTTGTCAGGCTCTATTTTCCTCAGAGCCTCGGATAGACCTTTAATCTCTTCCAAACTTGAGTTTCCCTTGGATCCCTCCAAGTCGACTAGAAGGATCTCGATTGTTAGGGAGCTGCATGATTCCTGCTTGAATTTCGTCAAGCCCTCTATGATATCACCTATGCTCAGAGACTTGTCCACAGGTCTGTTGATACTTAGGAAAGTCCTCTGAGACGAAGCATTTAACTTAGCGATCACTTCATCCGCCGAGCCTAACGCTTCCCTAACTGATCTTCTATGAAGTAACGAGGAATTTGTGATGACCGTTACACGCGTATCTGCAAGTGCCTTAGCATCCTTAATCATAAGACCTAGCTCGTCGTTGAGAGTCGGCTCGCCCGTGCCGGAGAATGTTATTGTATCAAGTCTGGATTCTCCTCCTTCATCGAGTACTTGCTCCAGAGACCTATAGACAACTTCATGAGCGATCTTTATTGGGACTCTCTCCGGAGACCCCACGTAATAAGCCTTTTCGCCGCATTCACAATACACACAGTTAAATGAGCATGTAAGCGGTGATGGATTAACGCCTAATGATAGACCCAATCTTCTAGATCGAGCTGGGCCATAGATGAGTGAAAGGAAGTACTTGAACGTTTTACTTCCCATATTGATTCATCTCTTAAGCCATATCTCGTCCAAGTATTTTGTCTTTAACTGGGCTCTCAGCGCCCTGATCAACACGTATGATATAACTATTCTTATCGCTGAGGCTACGAAGAATATCAGATCCATCCAAGCAACGGGGCCGTAGAGGATATAGTCGTAAAGGAAATAGCCGAGTATCATGCTTATGCTTCCCACAGCCATCGCGACTATCTCATTGAACCTTCTGAGATAACCTACGATGAAACCTTCAAATCCTTTGATTACAAGCGTTGCCGGCGCATACGATGAATAACCCAGTATGATATCCGCGAGCATCGAACCCACGCCGCCGGCGAAGCCTCCTACAAGCGGCCCCATCAGCAGGGAGAACGTAAAGATCGCTACCTCGCCTAAGTTTACATAGCCTAAGGGTTCTGGTAGGGGAAACATTATACATGTCATAACCGTTGTGAGAGCCGTGGAGACTGCTACTGCCCCTATTGATTTGGCGTTCATATCGAAGAAAATAGTAAAGTTCTAACTTATATATTTTTTAAGTTCATTAATGATCTGCGGATGGCTGGATGAAGCCTTAAGGAAATAGAATATATCACTTTACATCATCGCGTTTTAACCTCATAAGGTTACTATATAGCTAATGCCGCAACTAAGCCAAGAACAGAGGCAACATCATTCCCAAGCTTTATGAATCTATTCCTAAATCCAGCATCACAGATTATTTTTAGAGGATCTAGGTAAGCGAGGAACACTTTGCCACTCCCAGGGTTCAGCCTCCAGTATCGTCTTTCATCATCTATAATTCGGGAGGCTCTCTCCTTCAACGCATCCTCTAAACGATCATTCATTAGGGCTTCTAGAGCGTTCTTAGTAGACCACGCATAGAAGTCTAGAGTTGTGTAGTCGGCTATGCGCATGTGGAGCTTCCAGCTTCTATCATCAAGCTCAGCCGTCGTCCTAATAGTTTCAACTATTGCAGGCTGGAAATCATCCAGTCCTCCAATAGCCATTATGGGGCTTATGTATGAGGATGCTAAGCATAAGGTTTCAGCAGCCTCTGGAGACATAACTTCAGAGAATAATTTAACGGCTTCTTTAACCGCATGAACCGGATACGCAAGCTCTATTAAGACTTTCCTCTTAGGCATGAATCTGACTAAAGAAGGCGGGACGCCTAGACTTCTATATTTGAATCTCGATAGAAGCCACTTAAGTCTATTCTCGAATCCTTCACGATAATAAATGACGCCGCGTAGATTCTTAACAACCGCTGCATATCTATAAAAGGACGGCTCCCAGCTCATACCCACCAGCCCCCAATGGTACATAACCTATAGACTGCCCAAAAGAGAATCTTCATCCCGCAATTTTAAACATTTGGAAAAGTCTTTAACTAATAGCTTCTGCTAGAGGTCAATAAATCATCAATAAAGTTACGTTTGTGTCCGCGGTTGCCTAGGCGCTAGAGCAGAGCTAAACTTTAGCCACGCCGAAAAATAATCTCATTCAGCAAATGTAGCTTCATCTTTGGCGAAGGTTCTAGAGGTGAAGAAGATTTTAATCGTATTAAACATGGAAGGTCTTCACATCCGTGAAGGAGATTTAAGCTTCATGTGCTCGACGGTTAAGAGACTCTATAAGGCTGGAAAAGGGATCTGCCTCATGAAGATTCTTGGCGGAGGAAAATCGGCAAATAGAGCTGATGAAGACTTGAGATACTGCCTTCAGCATTCCGTACGTGCATATTGTATTGGTGGGAAAAAGACCATTGGGGAGCTTGAAGCGGCTGTTAGAGCGGAGAAGGAAGTTGACGAACAAAATATATCTAGACGCACTTAGTATGTTCAGTGTATAAAGGAGATCGGTCGGTCTGTTTGCTTGATCTAAATCCATTCGATTGAAGGAATGTTGAGATGAGTCTCTACAAGGCACTCTTGAGCTTCTTCAGGGGTCTTGATAGAAGGTTCAAGGTGATGCTTGTAGCCATTGGATTCTATAGCTGGACCAATAGCCTTCCATCTCAGTATAATCAGCTTTACGCCACGGCTTTAGGAGCGAACCCAGTTGAGTTAGGCTCCTTAAATAGTGTTGGAAGTCTAGTTAACTCAGTGATCTCGGCTCCCACAGGCTGGTTCATCGATAGATACGGCGTAAAGAAGATCATAATTTTCGGATTAGCCCTATCGGCAGTCGTTTCCGGAATCTACGGCTACGCAGTCAACTGGTGGATGCTGATCCCAGCGATCATCTTAACCCAGATTAGCATGAGGCTAATTATGCCCCTCACGGACATAATTATTGTTGGAACCACAAAACCAGAGGAGAGAAGTTTAGCGATGGGTTTCTCACGTACTATTTGGGCCATACCAAGCATCTTCGCACCGATGATTGCATCTATGGTAGTTTCATACTTTGGAGGAATAAATGCACAAGGCATTCGACCATTATATTTCATTCAGTTCGCTGCAATAATATTCGTCATTCTTTTCATCAGTATCATGCTTAAGCCTCTACCAGCCTATTCTTCAGCAAAAAAGTTCAGATCTAAACTCAACTCAAAGAAAATCAGCTTTATTGAAGACTTTAAAGAAGTAATTAAGAGTGAAAAATGGCTCAAACATTGGGCGATCATTATGAGTTTAAGGCAGTTTGGAATGAATGTCGCCATGCCTTTCATCCCATTATGGATGGTTCAAGTAAAAGGCGCAGACCCTTACATTCTAGGCGTATTGGGCACACTCAGCATAGTAACCTCAGCCCTTCTACAGATCCCGATGGGTAGACTGGCCGACAAGATCGGAAGAAAGAAGGTCTTCTTAATACTACGTCCCTTCTCATACCTAGGCAATATATTATTAATCTTAGCGCCAAGCCCGGAGGTTCTCATCCTCTTGGGAGTGCTTGGAGCAATAGGGTTGATGGGAGGCATAGGCGGCGTCAGCTTCATTCCTTTTATTACAATGTACTGGGAGAGCGTCTCAGCTGAGAAGAGAGGGAGGCTATTTGGATTCACAGGTATATTCAGCATTTTCGCAGTCTTCGCATCGATGCTCGGTGGTTTCCTATGGCAAGCTGGTCAGATGGAGCTGGTCCTGTTGTTACCTGTACTGATCGAAGTATTGGTCTCAATACCTATACTGATGCGCATTCCAGATACATTTATCACCCATACACTTTAGAAGGCATCCTCTATAAGCTCGCAATGATGGTTGAGAAAAGGTAGCAATATATTGGAGAGTCGAAGACCAAGATTTTTTCACCTTTTTGACCTATCAAGAATCAGCAGGTTCCAATGATTTCCAAGATGGAAGATAAACTCTTTCTCATGCAATCACGCTGAGATGAGTCTAACGCTTATCTTATCAATTAGCGGTTGTTTTTTAGACAGGTTAGTAAACAATATAAGTTGTTTTCTCGCAATGTGCACACGTTAGCATCAGTGAATTAGAGGGAAACCAAGTGGGTAGAGTGAACTCCGTAGTACTTTTCGTTGTGGATGGCCTTAGACCCGACGGACTACAGAAGGCCAAAACGCCGAGCATAGACAGCTTGGTAAATAACGGTGCTTATACGTTTGAAGCTAGAACGGTTATGCCTTCAGTAACTTTGCCCTGTATAGCATCAATGTTACTAGGAACAGACCCAAAACATCATGGAATAATAACGAATACGTGGAATGCATCCGATCGTTTGATTCCGAGCATCATAGATCTCGTTCACTCTGAGGGAATGACGACCGCCTCATTCTATAATTGGGAGCCTCTCCGCGATCTTTCGAAGCCTGGATCGCTAAATGCATCATTTTTCCTTGATAACGCCGAAGAACCTCAAGGAGATTTAGAGATCGCGAGGCTTGCTGCTGATTACCTTTCACGTAAGCCTACCTCCTTCACCTTTATTTATCTAGGCCACACAGACGCAGCTGGACATAAGTATGGATGGATGACGGACGGCTACCTCGAAGCGGTCGAAAACGCAGACGCCGCGATTGGAAAGATACTCGAGGCCATCGATAGATCCGATGCCGCCGGAAACACCGTCTTTATCGTCACCAGCGACCACGGAGGTCATGAAAAGACCCATGGAACGAAGATGCCGGAAGATCTGATCGTTCCGTGGATCATCAGCGGCTCAGGGATTCCATCGAATCTTGAATTAAGAGAGCCAGTTAACATCATAGATACAGCGCCAACGATAGCTGCGCTTCTAGGCATAGAGAAGCCTATGGAATGGAGAGGTCGCGTCGTAAGCCAGATCTTACAAAGCATAATCGATCGTCCCTAAATCGTTTGACCTAGGATTATTTTATTTTTGGTTGAATCTCATATTCTAAGGCTATCTGGTCGTGGATGGAGGTGAGCTGATTTAAACTCTGCACAGAGACGCGTATTCCTAGTGACGTATATAGCCTATGCTTCATACTACTTGGCTAGACTTAACTTCTCCGTAGCTCTCCCTTCAATAAGTAGAGACCTAGAATACTCAAGATTCGCTTTGGGACTCATCGGTGGCGCGTTCTCAGCATCATACGCTATAGGTCAGTTTGTGAATGGTCAGCTAGTTGAGAGTCTAGGGGCGAAAAGAATAGCTGTTCTAGGACTGGTTCTATCAGCAGTTATGAGTCTATTATTTGGCTATGCTGACTTGCTTATATTCTTCGTGGTAATATGGAGCATAAATGGATATGCTCAATCAACAGGATGGCCATCTGTAGTCAAGATAATAAGTAACTGGTTTAAATCAGGCTTAGGCACGGTTGGAGGGATCTTTGGGTCATGCTTCCTTGTAGGTAACATGATAGCATGGCCATTGCTAGGATACATCACGGCGAATTTTGGATGGCGAACTGCATTCTTAACACCATCTTTATTGCTGGTTTTGATGGCGATAATCTTCTATTTATGTGTGGATGAGAAACCTGAAGGAAGTAGACAAGTTAGAAAAACTGCTTTTCCCAAGATTAATTCCAGATTTAAACAGATCCTGCTCTCTAAGGAGCTCATAACGATATCCTTAGCATACATGTTGCTTCAATTCGTAAGAAGCGGATTCACTCTTTGGGCTCCATCATACCTCTTTGAAATGTACGGTCTATCAATGGATATAGCTGGATACATAGCCGCCATGATACCGATTGGGGGGATAGTGGGCTCAGCGATCTCTGGATGGCTCTCAGATCGAGCTGAGAAATTAGGGAGACAAACAGTAATATTTATGCTGATTCTCTCGCTCAGCCTCACACTGCTCGCGTTCTATTATATGGCTCCTTACAGTTTTCAGATGGGTATAGCCCTACTATTTCTATCAGGCTTGACGCTTTATGGACCGCATATCCTAATGGCTACCGTGATACCTATGGAGCATAAGGACACTTATGGCGCGGCAAGCGTAGCAGGATTTATTGACGGCATAGGATACATCGGCTCAACATTCGCTGATCCATTCATCGGATGGATAGTTGATGTTCAAGGTTGGAATGGAGCTGTAATCTTCTGGCTTATTAGCTCATTAGCTGCCGCCCTCCTCATGGGAGGGCTAAGCTGGAGCAATATAAGGCGTGCGCTGAGTGATTAAAGGGAGGTTTTGGTAAAAGATTATTCCGCATCATCCTCTATCTTTCAAATTAGAGAGAAGCAATTTGGAAAAAATAAATGAGGATTTTCTGGACGGGGCTCCTTTATAGTCTAGGGCCATCCTTCATTACTCATTTCTAAAACGATAACGTTATCTACGGGATCTAAAGGCTTCTCACCTAGATGCAGCTCTACCTCTTCATTTTCCTGCTTAAATTTCAAGGCTTCACGCGTTTGATCCGCTAGGAAGTACGCTTTATCTACTTCGCTCTTGATTCCAGTCAGTCTTAATTCTCCATTCCATGGCCATGCTAAAACATGAACGTATAGTTTACCGGGCTTGGCGGTAAACTTGTACGGGTCTTCCGGTCGGGTATCGATTGGACTAGCTCTAGCGCCGTAAATGCTCTCTCCGTTCTTCTTTAGCCATGCGCCTACTTCCCTTAGGATTCGTACTGATGGTTCCGGAATTACCCCCTCAGCTGTTGGACCGACATTGAGTAGATAATTGCCGCCCTTACTCACGATATCAACCATTTTTTGAATTATTACTCCTGAAGATTTCCAGTTATGATCGTAGCTTTTGAAGCCCCAAGTATCATTTATCGTCCCAGGGGTTTCCCAGTCTTCCTCTATCCTTTTCTCAGGTATCTCGTTATCTCCCAGCTCCACGTAATCTCCGATTCCCCTATCCCATCTGCCGGGATCTATACGTCCGCTAACTATAGTATCTGGCTGAAATTTGTGAACCCATGCTCTTAGGTCCCTCGCTATCTCGGGTGTCGGGGAGTATATGTCGAACCATACAATGGCGATCGGTCCGTAATTTGTGAGCAGTTCTCGAAGCTGGGGTTTAACGTACTCCTCCAAGTATCTGGTGAAGTTCTTCTTGTTTGGATCGTAATCCCAATCGTTGCCGGCGCCGTCGGGATGATGCCAATCAAGTAGCTGTGAATAGTAGAATCCGAATTTTAATCCTTCTTTTCTGCAAGCTTCAGCTAGCTCCTTCATCGGATCGCGCTTGAATGGCGTCGCATCCACAATATTGTAATCAGTTAGCTCCGTATGGAACATGCAGAAGCCGTCATGATGCTTCGCAGTTATAACGATATATTTCATCCCGGCGTCCTTAGCAACTTTAACCCACTCCTCAGCATTAAACTTCACAGGATTAAAGTGTTTAGCGAGTTTTTCATATTCCTTAACGGGTATCCTTGCGCGAAACTGAATCCACTCGCCTATTCCGGGAATCAGCTTTCCCTTCCACATCCCTGCAGGTATCGCGTAAAGTCCCCAATGGATAAACATGCCGAATTTAGCTTCCCGCCACCAAGCTATTCTCCTCTCACGTTCTTCTTTAGATATGCTTATTTCCGCCATTTTTCTCATATCCCCCAAAAACCGAGATAATCCTCAATTTTTGCCTATTTAAGACTTACCGCTTTAGAATCTAGGCTAAAGGATACTAGCCGCCAACAGTCTATCTCGAATCTAGAATATCTTTCATCCCGATTTTCTTCTCTTATAGGAGAATCCATAGATTAATGGAGCCTTAAGAAAATCGAATTTCATTAAGCATCGAAGAATAATATTTTAAGCGGAACACACAAAAAGAAAGGAATTTCCCACTAAAAAGTGGTAGATAAAATATTTTAAGCAACTTTTAGCCAGAATAAGCCAGATTGGCATGCAAGTGCAACGATAAAAAGGGCTATTTATTCTTTACTAATATCTGTTACTTCAGCTTTACTCAGCCTCTTTATCTCCTCAGGACTTATCTCCAATAGGGCATTCACCGCTCCTCCGCCGCCATAAACTTTATCGAAACTCATAACTTTAGAATCTATGAAGGTTCTAACGGGTTTCCAATGGATTATTGGAGGTAATGCTCCAACCTCATATCCTGTTATCTCCTTTACAACGAAGGGACTAGCGAGCTTCAATTTGCGAGCTCCACATGCCTTTCTCAGCTTTTTATCGCTGATCCTTCTATCACCAGTCACAACAGCAAGAATAGGCTTCCCATCCTCATCGATGAAAAGTAAACTCTTCACTATTCTTTCCCTGCTGATTCCCAGTTGCCTCTCTGCATCTTCAACGGTCATCGTATGCTCCTTAAAGGTCAGGATTCTGAATTTGACTCCTTCATTTTGAAGATAAGATTCAAGATCTTCACGAGACATAATTAAATCCTCTGAAGCGCAACACGCTAAAATCTTTTTAATATATAAATCAGTTACGTCAGACATTAAATTAAAAGCACCTCCCTCATTGTGAGATGTGGTCCTCTTAAAACTGATCTCTCTTGTTAATTTTCTTCTTCCGCGAATCTCTTCTGATTCCGCATGCATCCGCAATTTCTTGGAGAAGAGCACAAATGACCACATGAGACCTAGATTCTCTCACTATTTATTGAGAAATTATCTAACTTAGATTACAGTTGCTCTAACTCTCCTATTAAAATCCGTGATTCTTAGTAATCAATTTAATAATGTATATGCTGAAAAATGATTTTAGAAAATTTTGTTGTTTTTTGGTAGCCCGGGAGAGATTCGAACTCTCGTCAGCGGGTCCAGAGCCCGCCATGCTTGACCGCTACACCACCGGGCTATACAGACCGCTGATCTTCCACTAATTATTCAAAGTTGAAAATTTAAGAATTAAATGTTTTGTTGTCTTCGGTAGGATTAGCGTCTTCTCCTCTTTCTCCTGTAGGGACTGCTTTCAGAGAGATGCCATGGAATCTGGACGAATGTTCTCTCTGAAAGATTATTCCGTGTATTAACTTCAGTTATCTCTTCCTCAGCCTTCTCTATACTTCCAAACTTACCCGTATTCAGCCTTAACGATCCCTTGAACAATGTTGTGTATCCATTCTTGATTCTCACGGTGTCGCCTGCCTTGAATCTTTCTACCTGATCGTCCCATAATGTTAGAACTACTACTCCCGTCTCATCTCCTACAAGTGCCTCTGCAACTAGATGTTTCCTTTCTCCTCTTCTCGAAAATACTATGCGAGAATCTCCGATGTTAATTATCTTCACGATCATGTCAAGATTCTGGAGATCGGGCTTTAAAGATCTAACTTTACACTCATTTAATGGACCGTTCACTTTAAACACTTCTTATAGAGAATGATAAGCAGGGATGCTTATTAAGATGATTATTTTTGCATGCGGAGTTCGCGAGCTAAGATGACAGTTGGGCGATTAATTTCTTCCTCTTCTTGCGAATCTCTAAGATTATCTCTCTTGCTTTCTCCAGAGATGACTGAGCATCTTGAAGCGAGATGCTCTCGAGCATAAGGACCTTAAGAGCTTTCTCGTATACAGCGCTAGGTGAGATTCTTGAGTCTCTCAGATGCTTTAACAGAGTTACATAGTCGAAACGTGTTCCCTCAACTCTAGCTAGCAAGAATGCATAGTTCTCAAGCATGCTCACGGAGGCGCGTATCATATAGTGAACAGCCTCAGCCGGAAATCCCTCTCGAAGCAGGGAACGTACGCGGACCACCATGCCGTGTAGAAAACTCTTTTTGCAGTAGAAATTCAGATTACTTAGAACTTCTCCATGTAGATCATTAGCGATTTGTGAATTAGCTTTAACACATTCGATAGCGGCACTCCACATCTCAATAAGATTATTACAGATTTCCTCGGCTTTTCTCTCATTAACTTCGGATAGACCAGTGATTGTGAGGTATTCTCTATAAAGATCCTCAAGGCCAAGACTCTCAGCTGACTCTTTAAGGGATCTAAGGAAGTGGCTATTTGAGAATGAAACCTTCCCAGCCTCCATCGGAATCTTCATTATTGCATCTAATCCAAGCGTAGCATTGAGCTTAGCACTATGGTAATCCTCCTTTCCATACGCGGATAGTCCTCTGCTCAGCAGAATATCAGCCTCCACAAGATGTTTTCCAGTCCTGATCTCTACGCGTTCAGGCTGCCACATAATCTTCATTATCGTTTCCTTAGCCATCTTCAAAGCTTCATCCGGATCATAAAGAATCTCAGCTTCGTAGAGCTTCTGATCTATCTCCGGGGGGAATTCTCTCCGAATCCATCTCTCCGGAATATAGTTTAAATCCAGGAATGTACCATCAATCTCCGCTCTTTCAACATACTCATAGTCAAGATTCCTGCTGTCAACTACTAGGAGATCCACATCGCTGCCCTGCACAGCTTCGCCGCGGCTCCAGCTTCCAAATAATCCAATACTGACGACCGACTCACGCGACTTCAGATCATCTACCAATCCCTTAACTATCCTTCGGGTATCTTCGTTCATTCTCTCCATTTCCACATCAATCACTCTATCTACATTTAAGACCATATAAGCCTTTTAAGAAAACTTATGGAAACGTTGAGAGACTTTATTATCTTCCATACTTTTAAAGAAAGAAACTTAATGGTTTCATCGGAGTGATGAGCGAAAAGCTTATATATGGGAACCATACTCTTGGTATAGCCACGGGTTAATGAGCTGGTTCTGACAACCCTGGTATGAGGAACCCGTTCTGCAGACTTCTTGCAGCTAGCTTATGTATTAACCTTGGTGTGGTGGGAAATGATGCAGAAGAAGATGAGTAAGATTCAGCCTGTGCAGGTAACGGTTAAGAAGTGTCCAGAATGCGGAAGCACTAATTTGATTCATGATTATGATACTGGGGAGACTATTTGTGGAAACTGTGGCTTAGTAATTCAGGATGTTATGATGGATAAGGGACCGGAATGGCGGGCATTCACCCAAGAGGAGAAAGAATCCCGAAGCAGGGTAGGCATACCTACTTCATACTCGGTTCATGATAAAGGATTATCCACATCAATCGATCGCATAGACAGGGATGCTTTTGGACGGAAGCTCCCCCTAGCAACAAGACTTCAGATGTGGCGGCTGAGAAAATGGCAGATTAGATCGCGCGTACATTCCTCGATAGACAGAAATCTCGCACAGGCTATGACCGAGCTTGACAGGCTATCAAGCAAGGTCACTGCGCCATCAGCGGTGAAGGAGAAGGCAGCCGTGATCTATAGGAAAGCCCTTGATGAGGGGCTTGTCCGGGGCAGATCAATAGCAGCCATAGCCGCCGCTTCTCTATATGCTGCTTGCAGAATAACGGGGACGCCGAGAAGCCTCCGAGAAATAGCTGAGGCAAGCCTAGTAGATAAGAAGGATATCGCAAGATGCTATAGGCTTTTACTCCGAGAATTAGATCTGCATATACCATTAGCCGACCCGTTGATCTACATAACTAAGATCGCCAGGAAAGCCGATATTTCAGGGCAGATTCAAGCGGAAGCTGTAAAGATCCTCAAGGAAGCTAAAAGAAAACATGTCTCAGCTGGGAAGGATCCTATGGGTTTAGCTGCGGCTGCACTTTATATAGCATGCAAGCGACTAGGTGAAAAGAAGACGCAGAAAGAAATCGCTGATGCCGCTGGAGTGACGGAAGTAACTGTGAGAAATCGTTTCAAGACCCTTAAGAGGCAGCTAAACATAAGTTTACCTGACTAACACCTACTCCTCTTCTTTTTCAACCTCTAAGCATATTGGACCAGTATATCCGCAGTTTGAACAGACAAACACTCTTGGAGTAAGCCAAACATCCATGCTACTTAACAGTCTTATATGGGTACTACCGCATCGTGGACAAACAATAATTCTACTCGGCGCCGCTTTAGGCTCTCTAAGCTTTTTAAGCATCGACTTAAGCTTCTGCATTCCATGCACTCACTGAACCTCGATATTCTCCTCCGGATACCCCATTTTAACGAGGAATTCGTATGCCTTCTCCCGCTGATCTCCCTGAAGCAGAATCTGGCCGTTCTTAGCAGTTCCACCGCATGCACAGAAGTTCTTCATTTTCTGAGCTAGCTTCTTCAAATCTACGTCTTTCCCATCCATCCCTTCGATAACAGTCATTGCCTTACGGAATTTCCGCGTCTCAATACGGATTAAAATCTTTTGTTGCTCTTTACTAATCTCTCCGCAGATGCATAGGTCCTTTGGAAGCCCACATATAGGACAGATCTCGACCATTACGTAATTCTTGGCTCCTTCTTGTTTCATCCTTTACTTGCAGGATGGAGTATTTAAGATTTTAGGCGTTTCCAACCATACTACATATAAGGTATACTTCTAATCTGGTCCAGAACGTACTTTCGAATCTCTGAAGGCTTAGGCAAATCCGCCACTATCTTACCATCCTTAACCAGAGGCTTAAGCATAGGAACCATCTCTCCGCCGCACTTTGAGCATTTAGGCCCTTGCTGCGAGAAGGGTAGAACAATATCTTGGAAGCATGAGGGACACCGCCAGACTTGTTTCTTACCGCTTAGCTTTCCACGTTTAGCTGCATATTTCCCCTCAACCTCAACTATATCCATGGCGAAGTCTATTGTAGGTGCATTGCTAATGTATGTACCGACTCCAAACGCTTCAGCTCCAGCTTCACTCAATTCCTTAACGGATTCCTCAGTTAGCCCTCCAGAGACAAAAATCTTCACGTGCTTGTATCCCCTCAGATCAAGCTCCCACCTGACTTCTCTCACGATTTCGGCGAAGCTTCCCTTCCTCGAGGGAGGAGTATCCAACCGGACAGCGGTCAGTTTCTCCTTCAAAAGATCGGCGGCCATCACAGCTTCGACTTTTTCATCAAGATACGTATCCACCAAACATACTCTTGGAACATCCGGAGGCATAATCTCATCGAAGGCTTTCCAAGCTTCCCTCTGATCTCCCATCACTATTATGAGTGCATGAGGCATTGTTCCGCTCGGCTTCGTTCCAATAGTCTCGGCGCCTATCAGGCTGGAGACTCCATCTAAGCCTCCTATGTAGGAGGCTCTGTCTAGCATGGGAGCTATAGCCGGATGCATCCTACGTATACCAAAGGCTAAAACGATCTTATCTCCCGCGATCTTTTTGATTCGGGCAGATCTAGTCGCGACTCCAGATGCTTGACATATCAATCCTAGCATTGGAGTTTCAAGTAGACAGAAGCTTCCATATGGGCCGTCAATAAAGAGTATAGGCTCCCTGAAGCCTGCACTGTCATGAGAAAAGAAGATTGTTCCTTCAGGCATCGAGTATACGTTCACTGGGCATCCTTCAAATAAACGTGCAACTTCTTCGATTCCACAGAGAATCCCCCACCGCCAATTCTCCGGCAGGCTTCCAACAGTTACTTCCGCCGTGACCCTTATCTTATCCATTCCCTTAGCCTTTAGAATCTGCTTTGTCCTCACGAAGTATACATCCGTCGTTTTTCCACTTTTTATCTCTTCATCATTTGCACAGTGAAAAAGACGCATATCCTCCACCATCGCTTTTATACTAAACATTCTCTTCTCTTTAAATTTAAACTAAATATTCTTTAACCAGATTTAATTAGTTAGAGAAAAGAGATCAATAATTCTTTCGCACGGTGAATTATCTGCAAAATCAGCGAGCTTCAACATTCCACATTAAATCATAAAAGATGGAGAATTTTGGTGATATTATGCTTCTCCGCATAGCTCGGTTATTCTCTTCCAATTTTCATCAACGTATTGCTGAATCTCGTCGATTACATGCTTGAACTGCGGCTGAAAGAGATGTCTAAATCTTCCCTGCACTTTCAAGAAT